>DATEVM010000049.1:0-18525 GCA_035281785.1 Patescibacteria group bacterium | reverse complement strand
GATCGTTTTTGATGTAGATCGTACGAAAAATACAATCAAGAACAGAATCGAGACGAACCACCCAACGTACTGCCATCTGTTATTTTGCAAATATTTAATAGACCTTTGCATGCTCGTCATACATTCTTCCCATCCAAATTGAATCCAGCCAAAGGCTGAGGCGGCCATCATCGTACTTAAAGATAACCATAGTGGCGCATGAACAATGGAAAAAATAAACTGCAAAAACGTTCCAATACCAGCTCCCATAAGAAACGGTATCGCAAAACCTTCCGTATGCGTTCGTTCATTTCTCGCCTCCCGCAAGTCGAAGCGACGAATAAGACTCATGAGAAGAAAACCAAATCCGATCCAAAGAAGTAACGTTGTCGCTAAAGAAAAAATTAATGACCCCATGAGTCTCCAATAACTATTAGTACTTTCCCATCTTTTTCAGCGAGTATGCGTGCGCCAGGCACTTTTTTCATATCTCCCCTATTCATGATCGCGTACCCATCTTCGACCGGGCGGTTGAAACCGTACTCAATAACACTTGCAGGATACAAGTACATTCTCGCTATAAGAAATTCGCGTGTATCTGTGTTGTACAAATGAATAAGCGCACCGCTTGGAACGATCGAGTGAAATGTCTTGTAGTATTGATTATATGTTCCGCTAAACTCATCCATGACTTTTTGCTGCCAAGACTTGTTCATATTATGAACAGCTTGTGTGTACCCCCCATACTCCATGCTAACGTTTTGTATCGAGAGAAAGGACATCGCCAAAACAACAACGATAACAAAGAGACGCTCAATGTAGACGCGTGCTTTTCCAGCAACTAGGTATACGCCTATGATTCCAAACAATGAAATGTAAAACCATCCAAGTAATGGAAACAGCGCTGAAAGTTTATTCACGCGTTTTCTCCCAATACTTCATGTAAGCCATTGGGTAGTGAAAACCAGAGAACAACGCCCAGATAAATCCAGGAAATCCGTCAAGAAAACCATTGTGACGAATATAAAGTGAAAGAAAAACCGCAAGAGGTTTAATAAACATGTAGTGAATCATTGAAGGTAAAGACCGAGACACATGTTCCTTAACCATAGTATCGGCTGTAAGCGATGTATACCGGTTGGCCCGCAAAAGGTATCGTGAGAAATTCGGATCTGCGTAATGTAATAAATCGGATGCCAGCCAAGCAACCTTACCTTCAACATGAATTTGTTCGTGAACATCTTTGCAAGGAAACCAAGCTTTTCCTTTTTGTACAAGCCGAACAACTCCGTCTGGATATACACCCCCATGTCGTAACCAACCTCCAAGAAAAAAGTTTAATCGGGGAACCATATACGCAACCACCTCACCTATTCCAGATCCGATCTGACCATCTCGCTGCTCCAATACTCGCATATGACGATCAAAGAGCTGCATCTGCTTAGAAGTTAACTCCGCGATATACGTACCATTCACAACAGCACGAATGTTCTCGCTAAGCTCTTTACTTACATGCTCATCTGCATCCAACTGCAAAATCCATTCGCCATGAGCTGCTTCAAGTGCTTTTTGCTTATTTATATGAAACATTGGAGGATTATCTGTTTCAATAATTTGAGCACCGTGTTTTTGCGCTATGGGTAACGTATTGTCTGTACTACCGCCATCCACGATAATAATTTCGTCGGCGATATCTTTCACTGATGCCAAACACGAATCCAAACGATCGCCTTCGTTGAACACTGCAAGCACGACTGACAACCGTATTTCTTTTTCTTTTTTCATTGGACCTTTACGGTAAACCGTTCTTCCCCGTTACGCAACTTCTCACGAACCAACAGCACGGTAGGAGACTGAGCGTCTTCTTGTTTTTGCACCAAACGATAATGACCGAATTCCGAAAGCGGATCTGTTCGTTTTATCTTTCTTGGGTCAAACGATGTATAGAACAATGGGTAGATATAGTCAAAATGAATGTTGCCAACCATCGTGATCGGGTATTTTGTCGAGCTATACGTCTGCTCCGCAAGCTCTATCGCCTCACGCATGCCCATGTTCCACTCCGGCTGCGGCCTTGTCTCAAACCGTCGAAGCGCGGTCGTAAGATACTGCGAGGAAAAAAGCGAGATTGCAAGCAGTATTGCTATGGCAGATAGCGCCTGCTTTCGAAGCAGCATCGCCACTGGAACCGCCGCAGCGACCGACAACAATAATAAAAGAATAAGGCTGCGCGTTGCATGCGGAGCATCCACGGTAATTATCGCAGGGATTGGAGCAAGGAGCACAAAACCCAATAGCAGTGCTTCACCCTTTAACTTTCGCGCGCTCCACAACCACATCGCTAAACCAAACCCTGCAAGTACATATAGGAGACCGGTGAAATGAGATTGATCTGGTGGCTGGTGCCAAGGGTTTTGACCACCGCGTATGACAAGAAACGTTGGCCCAAAACTTTGTATATATCTTTGTGCGACTTGCATTGGGTAGTACACCACTGGGTTACTCACAACCCTTTGGACGATTGTCGTGGCAACCGCTCTTTCATTTTGTCTTGCTTGCTCTACACCTCGGTCAGTAAATAATGTTATACCCGTTTTTCCTCTGGTTGCTGGCAAAATGAGGAGGAAGATACCGATTCCAACCATCACAAGTACAACCGCCATTCTTAATGATATTTTTTTGAGAACGAGAAGTAGCCCAAGATAGGGAACGAGTAACAGAAGCGGTGCGTTATACGTCAGCAACGACGCGCCTATAAATAGTGCAGAAAAAAAGGTATATGTGTTTGACCTGCGTTTTTCTTCCAAGGCCCGCAACGCCATCGTCAAACCGAGTACAAACAATACTAACGCAACATTCGCCTCAAACCCTATTCTTGAGTAATGTATCGCCCATGGACTACTGGCGAGGATAAACACGGACACGCTTGATAAGATTTGATCTTTCGTCACAGTTTTTACAAAAAGATATGTGACGGGTATAAGCATGAGACCAAATAGTAACGAGGGTAATCGAACAGCGAACGCTGTTAAACCAAGCGATTGAACAAAAGGAATAAGAAGATAGATATACCCTGCAAGTTTATAATCGCCGAACGATCGAAAGACGATCGGCCAAGAAACTCCCCATTCATCTTTTCCTGTTTTAAGTAGTGAGTATGCGTTATATCCGAGAGCAGCCTCATCCCTATTGATCTCTCCCGGTATAAACGGGAATTTCCAAAGACGAAACACTCCGGTAAGCACAATAATGAGCAAAACGAAAACAATCTCCCATGATACTGACTGTTTCTCCCGCTTCATTTCGCTCCTTTCGGAGATATGCGCTTTACACCATATACCGGTATACCCGATGCGCCGTAAATTGATTCACTTACATCATCATACAGCTCCATTGACGTACCAAGTGCATACCCATTTTCGTTTGCGCGAAGTGCATCGTTTAATGCATTTGTTCCAAACTTTACAGAACCTATATATGGTTTTCTATATGAAATTGATTGTATAGTTTGCAGTTCCTTTCCGGATATACCAGCATAAAACGCATACCATAAAAACATTTTCTCGTCACCCGATGCCGCCAAAGAAACACCTTCACCTCGCTTTGATGCCAGGAATGAAGCAGCCTGTTTGTTTCCGTCAAACCACACCATCGCAGATCTTGATGGATATGACAAAAGATAGTCAGCCATAAACATTCCAAGGCTCACAATAATAATGCAAAAACCTGCGACAAGTAAAACATAACCCATGCGCTTTTTAGACAGACACCAGTGTATGCAAGCATCGGCTCCTATTCCTAGTACCAACCCGAATACACCCAACGCATTGAGCGAACGAAGCGCGTGAGGTATTTCGTATGGGACCGATGCGGGTAGGAGAGATACCATGTACCACATGAGTAATACGAAACCCTCCTTTTTATATCTCCTTGCGATTACATACATACCGATAAGAAAAATCGGAAGTGTTGGAAAGAGCATAAGACCAACTTTTCCCGTACCATGTCGAAGATTGGGGTCACCCGTTAAGAAGAGAAACGGCAAACTCATGTTTGCTGCATAATTTCGGGCAAGATCTTTCACAAGATACAGATATCTGTGGTGAAATACTCGCGATGCCAACGAAAACTGATCTTCTGAACGAAGCTCATTTGCGCGACCGACTTGTTTATCATAGTCTTGCAAAACACTGCGCGCAGAAAGTCTAAACCTCTGACTTGCTTCATAGAGCGGAGAACGGACCATGGGAATAAGCAGTACCATCCACAACATGATGGACAACAGAAACTTTCCCACAAGCGCCTTCCACTGAAGAGATGTCATTTGAATGCTCATTACTCCCACCAATACAACAGGAAACACAAAACGAACGCTGTAATAGGTGTACACGGCCATCGCCCCAAATAGTGCAGTAATGATGCACCACCATATTGATTTATGAGATCGAAAGGCTGCCACCGCGGATAACAACAAGAAGAACTGTCCAACGTGACCCTCAAATCCTGATCGGGAAAAAAGTATGCTCCAAGGCATTATTGCGATAAACGCCGCAGCACATAATGCTATCCGCTCTTTTTGTTTTGATCGTTGAAAAAAATCTTTTGCAAGGATATAGACAGCAACAACAGTACCTACTCCCGCTACAGCCGAAGGAAATCGAACAGCAAACTCATTCGTGCCAAACATTTTTACAGAGACAGCGCTCAATAAAATATATACAGGCAACTTATAGTCTCCATATGATGGGTAAATTGCTTGCAAGGCCGAGTTTCCATGCATATCTCGACCGGTTTGTGACACCGATACAGCATCCACTCCAATCGCCACCTCATCAATATAGAGACCAACCGGAATTTTTCCAAGTAAACCAACACGAAGCAGGGTGGCAAGGCAGATAATGCCGAACAGAATGTGCTTTGGATGCCGAATTAATGCAGTATTCATAGTCGTTCCCACACACTCCATATTTGTTTTCCATCCGGTAAACTCACCGAGAACCGTTCAACCGCAGCATCGGGCTTTTTAGCCGGGGAAGAAGCAACCAACAATCCTTTTTCTGTAGGAATAAAATCTCCAAACATATATCTTCCGACCCTCAGTAGTTCTTGTTGATCTTTCGCAATGGTTTTATCTTGATCTTGCACGGCATTAACATCCTCAGAGCCATAAAAGAGAAAGTATATTGACGGTCTCCCCTGTTCTCTTGTTACGTATATACGATCTCGATTTTTATAGTCTGTTTCCAACGTTGTAACAAGTTGTTTATATCCATATTGCCAATCAACTGACGAAGCAATTGGATAGTGACGGAAATAATAATGAAGATATGCGGCAAATGAAAAAGTAAAAGAGAGTATTACTCCCAACAATGTGAGGTTTGAAACTATTTTGTTTCCCCGAATATATTCGACTATTTCGATCAAACCTAGTCCACTCAACAAAGCAAACGCTGGTGCTGCACTTAAGAAGCGTAGAGTGTGCGGGGAAAGCGTGGTAAGTGCCACAGGAATCCCAGCTATCATCGTCCACGCCACGATAACCCAAAACTCTTTTTTCTTTTTCTTTATCAAACTATACACGCCGACAAGCACAGTGACTGCCTCCCAGTGATAGAGCAAACCAAACTCTTGTGTTCCATGTCGAATATTTTCATCACCATCAACAAATAAAAACGAAAAAGAAAAGTTATCTAAATACTGTTTGAGAATTTTTTGTCCAAACAAGGTATATCTGTGATATAACACTCGGCTGATTGGTGAAAACGATTGTTGCTCTCTCAATACATTGCTCTCCTCAACAACTGACGGGTCAGAAAATATGCTTGTTTCTGCAGCTCTCATACTGATAACTGGGTTCTTGAGATTCACGAGAATGGGAGCAAGAAACAATAGGCCTATGAATAAAGACGACACGCACAAAAGAATATTCTTCCGAATCGTCTGAGGTCCGAGAACAACAAGAACAGTCACCAGTCCAAGTAGCGGAGCAACAATTCTAGCTGAATGATACGCATACATCGATAAACCAAATAGGGCTGTGGAAACAAGAAGCCAACGCATCTTTGTCTTGCTATAAAGTACACAGAGCACACCGAAAGAAAGCAGCATTGTTGCAAGATTTGTTTCAAAACCTACACGCGAAACTTGTATACTCCATGGCTGTATCGCTAAAAGTAGAGCAGCAATGAGCCCGTATTTACCCCTCCACAACAACCTTCCTATTTCGGCAACCGCAAAAACTGTCATGATCCCTGCCAGGGCTGACGGCAGTCGGACAGCCACTTCACTTCTTCCCAGTAACCAAGTAAACGGTACGACTGTGTAAAAATACAGAGAGGGCTTGTAGTCTCCAAACGATGGAAATGCTAATAAAGGATACGGGTTCCCATGATAGTCCTTGCCTGTTTGAGCAATTGAATACGCATCATATCCAATTGCTGCTTCTTCCCAATATAATGAAAGTGGAACATTTCCTAATCGAAATAGTCGTAACCCAGCAGCTAAAACGATAATGCACAAGAGAATGAACCAATACTTCCTGTCAATTCTTTGTTCACTCACCACTGGTTGTTTTGTACGCAATCGTTTCATTCTTTTTTTACAATCCTAAATGCGACCGACCCACTTGGATACCTAACTTCATGCACAATGCCTTTCGCGTCACTTGGAATTTCTATTGGAGAGCCAATAAAGAGTACGCGCGAACTCGTTTTATCACTATCCCAATGTATAGGTCGAAATTGATAGTTTGCCAGCGCTCCTTGTTGCCATTGTATTGGCGTGAGTCGTTTACCGAACAGGACAAAAATGTACGGCTGTTGGTACGCGTCTGTCATGACAACATGATCAACTTGAGATTCGTAAGATCTTGCAACCTGAACAGCCTCCATATATCCATACTGAAATTCTAAACCCGCCTCATCGCCTGTGTAGACTCGATAATATACATATGAATATATTATTGTTTGAACAAGCGTTAGGATGACTAGTGCCCTAAATAACAGCGCACGTTTATTCTTTAACACCGTTTGTTCAATAGAAATAAATCCAACCGTCGCTAGCAATTGAATCCACGGAACAATCCCATGCGCTCTATTACTATGTGGGGCATCGTTACTGATAAGCGCAGGAAGAAATCCTGCTGCGATACTGATGATGATGGGCAACAACGTTGCATTATTATCAAACTTTTTACGAAACCTCAGTAAAATAGAGATTAACAACACCCCCTCTGCAAATCCCAAGATACCGAACATTCTATTTCCGTGACGAAGTGTTGTGCTGGCACCGAAGAAAAGAAACGCCGGATCAAGATGGAGCTGAAGGTTGCGTGCGAGTGTAGAAACAATAGTTGGCAACGGTAATAATCCACTCCTATTCGCAATCACTGATGTCATAAAAAACCGTTCACCTGCCGGACCAGAAATTGTTTCCCTTACAAGTGGGATAAGAAGTACAAGACCAAAAACTCCAGCCGTTCCTAGGAGGAGAAGGTGTTTCGATACCCATTTCCGCTTGAACAACAAAAACCCGACAAAGAGAATGGGTAGCGTAATTTTTGGACTGTGATATGCATATAGTGACGCAGCAGCGCTGACGACTGAAGCGAACAACGCCGGCCACCATGTTTCTGCCAATAAAAACATCCACATTGCCACGGCGGAAAAGGCAACCCCCACGCCAGACTCAAATCCAATTCGAGAGTAATGAATGTTTATTGGTGAAACTGCCACGAGAAACATCGAAATAAGCGCGTATCGGTCTTCTCGAAATAACTGCTTTGCGATTCCATATGTCGCGACAACTGTCAGAATTCCTGCAAATGCCATCGGCAATCGAACAGCGAAAGCGGTTGAACCAAAAAGTATTGTGGTGATTGCGTTCGCATAAATAGCTGCAGCAGCTTTATAGTCTCCAAAGGATTTAAATGTAACGGGAAGTTTGTTTAACCATTCATCTCGACGAACAACAGCGATCCCATATCCGTTATACCCTATTGCCGCCTCGTCCCAACTCAATCCAATCGGAACAGATCCCAACCAAACAAATCGTAATAGCGATGCAAGAAGGAGAATCAATAAAAACCAACGATGTTGTTTACACCAAAAAAACAGTCTCTTGTAAAAAGATGGATTAGTCATGACCGGCATGAAGAACCTCTCTATCACTCAATCGCCACATCTTGGAATGTGCATTCCTACGAATCAATGCAATCGGTAGCTTTAAGAGAGCCTGAAAAAAGGCAACTCCAAACTCTCCATTTGTTCGAATGCTATCTATAAGAATATGGTATGGAAGCCAAAAAAGATGTGAGAGTACGAGATCTCGATCAGTCAGGTTTTTCCATAAAAAGAGAAGTGAGTTTCTCCTTGATGCAAGCCTCATGGAGCGCTCGCCAAACACGGAGACGTTCGTCGTTTGGTGATCGTGAAACACACGAGCGTGCTCATCAAAAAGAACTCTATATCCCATTTTAATTGCCCGATATGAGAGATCTCTGTCTTCTTCGTACGCTGGATGAAATAGGGTGTCCATTCCACCTATTTTGAGATAGAGAGAACGCCGCACCATCATACTTCCACCGCTCGCCCACAACGTAGACCCCGACCTTTGCTCATCTGCTCTTTGATGGATAATAAGACCGTGACGAAACACCGCAGAGCTTCTTCCGCTCCACACACCTTGTTCGTTCTTTTCAGCACAGCCGACCGCAAATACATACGCATCTTCAAAATGTATAAGCAAGTGCCGCAACACATCTTCCTCTGGGGATACATCGTTATTGAGTAGTAAGACAATATCGTGTTTTGCTTCACGAACCCCATCATTACAACTTGCCGCATATCGAAAATTCTTTGTGTGACGGACAACATGGACAGATGGGTACTTCTTGTTCAACAAGGAAACACTGTCATCCGTTGAGCAATCATCCACAACAATGCATTCATCTTCTGGACGAAGCATTTTTATGACGGACGGCAGGTGTTTCTCCAACAGTTTTTGACCATTGTAGTTAGGTATGACTACGCTTACGTTCATTTGACCATCTCCCACAGCGTTTTTGTAAACCTATCTTTAGAAAAGACCGCAGCGCGTTCTTTTGCTTCTAAGGATTGCTCTGCCAACAACGTTTCATTTCTTGCAAGTGCCCGCGTGTACTTGCAAAGATCTTCCAGCGAATCCCAAAAGTATCCGTTCTTTCCATGTTCAATAATTTCAACTTGTCCGCCTTTCCCAACAACAAGCGGTACAGCCCCTGATGCCATCGCCTCCAATGTTGAGATGCCAAAGTGCTCTACCATCGTAGGAAACTTGTCTTGATCAACACCATATCCGGCCGCATGCCAATACATTGATGCGTGTGCGTAGTACTGCCGCAACACATCTGCATTCGCCTCGTGAAGTATCTTTATCGGATATCCTTTCGCGCGACTCTCAACCTGTTTTGCATATTGTTCATTATCTTCTCCGGGATCGATTGAACCAATAAGTACGAGCTTCCACCCATCCATTTCACCCTGGTTTACCAACATGCGAAATGCATCGACAAGAACATCTTGGCGTTTACAGTGCATTTGGGATCGAGTTCCTGTAAAAAAACGACCAACCGATATTATGAGCTTTTCTTTTTTTGCAGGTTTAAAAAGATCCGTATCAACATATGGGTAATGAACATACTGCACTTTCGTATTCCAAGCACGTTCTATACATCGTTTTGTGAATGCAGAATTCGTGTTGCGAATAGACCAATTTAAAAGCTTGATCCTATCAACAGGCTTGGTCATTGGAAATGTAAAAGGAAATTGAATATGAAGTATGTTTTTCTTCGCGAGGCTAAAAAACAAACTTCCATCTGTCAGATAATACAACGCATCGTACTGTGCAGTTTCGCGAATTTTCACGATTGAGTTAGCTATCGTTCCGATTGAGCTTGGAACAAACTGTATTTTTTTTAAATCGAGCAAAAACTTCTGGCTATATTTATTGCGAAGTTTCTGTTGAGTCCACAATTTCATTTTTTTGTTCGGAATAAGCACATCTACTTGGGTTTGATGCGAAAGCGCCTCAGCAACAGAAAAAAAGTGCCGCTCGCCACCACCCTCGTG
The DNA here is from genome assembly GCA_035281785.1 of Patescibacteria group bacterium. Lineage (GTDB taxonomy): Bacteria > Patescibacteriota > Microgenomatia > UBA1400 > UBA12028 > DATEVM01. The sequence continues at coordinate 8,440 of DATEVM010000049.1, read as the reverse complement.
TTCAGGAACATACGGAGAGTACATCCCTATGCGGATACGCGTTTCCATTGTGATTGGATCTCCTGTTCAATTTTGTCGTAGGTCTGCTCAAGTGTAGGAATTCGTTGACGCTCCCAAAGTTGCTCGTACACAAAAAAACGATTCACTGCTTGCACCATTGACTCAATACCCCCTTCAAATCCATCCTTCCAACCTTTCAGGATAAAAAATCGACGGATAAACTCCATCACCATCACCTTTATGAGTCTTAACATGCTCATCTTCGGATGGTTTGCTTTTGCAAGAAGGTCTGCTTCGATCGGAGTCCATTCCATAGATTTACGAAGACCGTCAAGCAAGTTCCGGTGTGAAAGGTGAACCAACGGCTCCCATAAATCACTCTGCTTTCCCTCAACCTCTGCGTGCTCATGTATCTCGCCACTCCATTTTTTCAGAGATGACGTTTTGAAAAGTCGAACAACAGAATCTTTTTCCCACCCCCCATTTCTCATCCACTTACCATAATGAATATTATTTCTTCTCACGGCAAAGCTTGTGACGTTGCTTTGCAGAACTGCGCTTTTTATCTCTTTCATAAGAGCTGGAGTTACCCGTTCGTCAGCATCGATGTATAAAATCCAGTCCGACTGAACTGCTACAAGTCCAACATTCCGTAGTTCCGCCAATGAAACGGTTTTCTTTTGTTCAATAACTTTTGCTCCAGCACGTTCCGATAGCACGGGTGTACCATCGGAAGATGCGTGGTCTACCACGATTATTTCATCACACCATCGAAGCGTATCGAGACAGTTGGCAATCATACCTTCTTCGTTTCTCGCAATGATGACCGCAGAAATCGTCATACGTTCTCCTTTTTCTTTGTCCGGCGACCAAAATGATGCGTCAACGCATGAAACACCGCTTCTTTCCTTGTCGAAGTTCCCGCGTTCAGTATTCCAACAGCTTCCCTGAGGAGTGATATTTTGGTTCGGAATGGAGCGAAGCGAAGTCCAAAAAGAAGTCTGTTGCGCGTCTGATAATAGACGTGAAGATCTGATCCACTACCGCTGGATCCGGCATTCTTGTGCCAAAGTGTCGCAGAGGGAACAAACCAGATTTCTCCATGAGATCGCTTAACTCGCTCGGTATAATCCGTATCTTCGTAATACAAAAAGTATTCATTACGAAGAGAGCCAACGCGTTTGTATGTCTCTGTTGAAAACAACATACAGCATCCCGTCCCAAACGATGTCCGCTCATCCTCACTAAACTGCCCATGATCAACCTCATCAACTCCGCGGTGCCATCCATACACACCATTCCAGTCAATGTGGCCGCCGGCATACCAAAGAACTCGACCGCGCTCTAAATCCTTATATGCGTTTTTATGAAATTCATACCCCTTTTCGAAATAAATTTTTGGAGTAAATGCAGCAATACCAGGGTGTTCTTCGGCAAAACCTAAAAGTTCCTTGAAAAGATTCTTATCAACTCTTGTGTCGTTATTTAATATCGCTAAATATTGTGGGTTCCATTGATGAATCGCCTCTGCAAGTCCTACATTATATGACGCAGAGAAACCGTGGTTTTGCGCATAAATAACATGAACCGATGGAAACATGTTGCTCAGCGTTTCACCTTGACGCTCACCATTTTCTTCGTCTGAAACATCAACAAGCACAATACGAGCATTCATGCCGCGCACAGCAACACCAACTGATTCGAGACACTCTTTCGTATCCTCCAGACCATGATAGTTTACGATAACGACAGCGATATCTGGCGATGTTGCCATATACTTATTCTAGCAGGAAAAAATGAAAAATAGACCTGCATACTTGAGTTTTTGATGCAATCATCCAGGTGTTATACTCTCCCTATGGAATCCCGCATACCACGACGGTTTGTTTTTCTTTTCCTTTTGATATTAACCTGCCTCGCTTTGTCCATTCGCGTCTACAAACTAGGAACAAACCCCGAGGGTGTGCTCGTTGATGAAGCAAGCATTGGATATAACGCGTATTCAATACTGAAAACGGGCAAGGATGAGTGGGGAGTACGACTTCCGGTTGTATTTAAAGCGTTCGGGGACTATAAGCTTCCAGCATATATATATGCTACGGTTCCATCGACGGCGCTTTTTGACATGAACGCATTTTCAGTGAGACTCCCTTCTGCGGTAGCCGGAACTCTTCTTGTCCCAATCTCGTTTTTCTTCCTGCAACTCTTAGGACTTACAACTGTCGGCTCACTCTTTGGTGCTGGGGTCGTCGCATTCTCGCCCTGGACGATTATCCTAAGCAGATTTGGCTATGAATCTAATCTTGCATTAGTCTTGTTTACAGCCGGAATGGTTTGCACATTAGCGTGGTTCAAGAAGAAGGACATAGTTTATGGTGTATTTGCGGCAATTTTTCTTGCGCTCACTTGGTATAGTTATGTTGCGTATCGGGTTGCCGTCCCTCTTATAGTAAGCCCCCTGCTTCTTTGGGCATTATGGAAAAAGACTGTACAGCTCAAACATGTGGCTTTATTCGCCGTAGTGTACGTTGTTGCTTTAGTACCACTGGCACCGTATCTTTTATCAACGTCCGGAACAGCGCGATTTAATCAAATAGGTTTACTTGCAGACGCAGGACCACCTCAGGTCATTTTGGAAAAACGAAACTTCTGCACAACAATCTACCCGACACAGCTTTGTTATTTGCTGTGGAATAAGGGAACGGTGTATGGCACGTTGCTTATAGAGCGATTTGTTAGCATCATCTCTCCTGACTATCTTTTTTTGAAAGGTGACGCTTTCCTTCCGTACTTGAATGTAGATGGTTACGGACAGTTTTTCGTGTATCTTCTTCCCATCTATTTCATTGGCATTGCTGTTGTAGCTCAAACGACAAAAAAGAATCAACTCCGCACGCTGTTAGTTTTGATTGCAATAATCGGAGGCAGTATACCGTCACTTCTCGCAGGCGAGCCGCAAAAGATTCGGCTAACACCGATAATTCTTCCACTCACCGTCATCATGTCGCTTGGATTTGAATCTGTCTACATGTTTACAAAAAGGAATCTACGACCAGCACTCGTTGGCATCCTAGTCTTAGTATGTTTTACTTGGACAACTTCATTCATCGTTGAGTTTCTCTCCATACACGTACAAAAAAACGACATCGCATTCAACATACATGCAGCAAAAATGATGAATTATTTAGAAACAGTACCTAAAAATGTCACAATACGTGTAGTTCCATCATTTTCCGACCCACTCATGCACTATGCGTTCCATGCAAAAATTGACCCAAATGAGTACCAGTCTTCAATTATTTGGGACAAGCTGGAAAGTTCCGGTTTTCAACACGCTAAACAACTTATGAATATCGAGGTTACAACGGAACCCTATCAGGACAAACTTTGCAGTCTTTATGTTACAGATCGAGTTCTGGGATTAAAACCGAGCGCACTTCAATTTACCGTGCGATCATCCAATGGTGTACATCCGTATCTTTTTGCCTATTCTTCCCAAGCTCCCGCGTGGTGCCCAAGCGAGTAGGACTAAAAGAATATATATCCCAAGGGCTGTTCCTGAAATAGCACGTAATGTTGAAAAATGCGGGATAGCATATTGTAATGTCACTTCCTGTTTACCTGCAGGCACTCGAACACGAATCCAACCATTATCGTTTACTAACTGACAATCGCTTCCCGCGATTGTACACTCCCATCCAGGATACCAAACAAGCTTCGTGGTAATATCTTGCACAACTTTGTTCTCTGCAATAAAACGCACTGAGTTCGGCAAGATCGAAACACCGCGAATGCTCCCGTTTGTATGTTCAAACTGGCGAATGACTGGCAGGACGTGTGGATTTTCGTAGATTGCAAACGTATCGCCGTCTTCTACTAACGTTAGCCAAGGATAGTGCTGAGATATATATGTTTGGGGGAAAATAAGTTTGTCCACAATCATGTATTTAATTCCCTGATCATTAATACGCTGGTCCTCTAAGGGAACTTTATCCACTTCATTAATATTTGAACCCTCTTCACCATTCTTCCAGTAGTCCGCCGCTGATTGTAAAACAAATGTTGTAAACCCGAATGGCGTTGGTAAACGATATAATTGTCCCCAATTCGAAGTGAGATTATCCCTTCTATTCTTCAACTCTCGAAATGTCTTGCGCTCCACGGCTGTAAAGCGAGATTCATTTACAAATGGTGGTTGCCAAACCATATCGTCAAAGTACGTTGTAAATCCTGTCCAAGGGAAATAGCCATTGAAACTCATATAGCGCTCATTATTTGTCATTCGTTCTTGGAGAATACGTGCGGGTCGGGAAACAAGATCGAAAACCGACGCATCAGCTAGCATTATGGATCTCGACATCGCAAGTGCCATGTCAATTGCTAACACACAGAGTAGGGCTTTCCACTGTAAACGTTTCCTTGTAAGCAAGTACAGCGCTGCAGAAGTTGCTAATGCAACTACGAATGTTTTATCTAGAATGCTTTTTCCAATCACCTCATCTCTTGCGAACGTGTGAAAGGGACCTGTGCTCAGTTTACCGCGAGAAATACGGTCAACAGAACTCCATAAGGTTGAAAACCATAGTGGATAACTTATCCGCAAAAACAAGAGAAGCACTGCGATACCTGATAGTGCGTAAACAAGAAACTGTTTTTTCTTAATTCGATCGTGTAGATCACTAAGAGCCCAACTTGCAAGGATAGGTGTTGCAACTACCCAAAGTGTAATGAAAATACCGGGACTGCGAATGGACCGAATGAGGGGAATGTATCGATAAATCGTTTCCCAATATGGGATATAACGGCCATGTGACAAGAGTAAACCAGCAAATGCCAGACCCAACAATATCTTTTGTTCTCGAGTCTTCTTTGTATGAAAAAGCGCAAATATGACAACTGCGACCAATCCAATTGCGGTCACATACCCCTGAGTAAACTTTGGTATCCCCCAGTTTGCCCCCCAAGAAATGCCGGCAGCAGGGTCATTAAAAAAGTTGGGAATGATAAGTTCAATTAATAGAGATGGAGGCAGCGACCCAGAAAAAACCTCCTGTGTGTTAATGCGTGTCCTTGTAGACTGCGAAAGCATTTCGAAGAACGGTACAAATTGAAAAAGAAGAATTCCAATTGCTAGAATTCCAGCGATAATAAAAGTACCGGTTTTCGAAAAAAACGACTTACCTTTTGAACAGACAAGGTACGAGCCCGCCATAATTACTGCATACCAAAATTGATAGGGATGCCCACCTAAAATGCACAATAACAATACGGCCGTTGCCCGAAGAACATTTTTTAGAGTGAACCCCTCCTCCGAAGTGCGAATGGCAACATATAAAACCCACGGAATCCATGCCTTCGATTGAATATCGGTGATGTTATTCGCGATAGAAACAACTTGAATCGACAACATCCAAAGTGTTGATGCAATAAGCGCCTGAACGTGTTCTTGTTTTAAACTTCGCGCAATGGCATATATGCCAAGCCCTCCGATTGTCATATGAAGTAAAATCGTCGCGTTGAGTGCAGTAACCGCAGGAAAAAGAAAAAATAACACAGTGGATGGGTAAAGTATTGATTGATTAATGTCAGCAAAAAATGGTTGTCCGCCCATTAAATATGGATTCCATAATGGGAACGATCCCGAACGGATGGAGTCTACAAAATACATTTTTCCCGGAATTAATAAACTAAAGTTGTCTCCAGAGAAAAATGTTTTATTGAGAAAAAATACCGGAAAAAACACAATTAGTAGAAGGAAACATAACCAAAGTGCGGCATACCTCATCGCACAGCCTTTAAGAATGTGTTACACCCCTTCTCAAACAGTTCCACAGTACAACTTCGAAAACCAGCTTTTTTACACAGTGAGCGGAGACGGTCTGGAGTAAAGTAGTTTTCGTGTTGTTCAATCATTTCTTTTCTCACAACACCAATCCGAGCAAAGATTTCCAAAAAGGGTTTACTCGCAGGAGACGGGACGGTCACCAGCAACATTCCTCCAGGACGCAAAATTCTCGCAGATTCTTTAAGAATATCATCTGGATATTTCATATGTTCCAATACGGCCATCATGGTGACAACGTCCGCTGACGCTTTTGGTATATCAATTTTCTTACCCAGGTGTTGTTGGAGTATTCGCACATTTTCATACACGTGCGGCTTAACAACTTCATCAATCCCGATACATCGTTTCATTGTTTTTCGAACGCGATCGATAAATACCTGCGGCTGGTCGCACCCCACGTCTACCAATACCCCACCTCTTGGCATATGCTGAAGCACCTTGCGTATTCGTAGTTCTTGAAAAAGTGGTTCAAACACCGTGAGAGAAGCCATATTTTTGTCCTAAATAGTTTCTATCCTAAAAAGCGAATACGAATAATTGTTCCAATTGCATAAAACCAATCCACCCAAGTTATCTTCTTTCCCTCCTCATACGTACGCCCAACATAGGTAATCGGTACTTCAAATATTTTATTATTTCCTTGCAAAATTTTACATGTGATTTCAGGTTCTATGCGAAAATCATTCTCCTTCAAATCTAATGATCGTAAAAGATCAGTTGGGATAAGTTTATAGCACGTTTCCATATCTGACACGATTGAATTGTAGAGCACATTCACAGCAAGATTTAGCAACTGATTTCCAATATAGTGCCAAAAAAACATGTTCGTGTGAGCACCAAAAAACCTCGAACCGTACACGATTTCAGCCCTACCTATTTTGATCGGTTCTAATAAAAGTGGAATCTCTCCTGGGTCATATTCCATATCGGCATCCTGAATCAGCACATATGTTCCCGTTGCACGTTGAAGTCCTGTTTGAATTGCCTTCCCCTTTCCCATATTCTTTTTGTGGGAAATTAACGTGAGTCGTTTATCTTTTATTCCACGTACAATAGCACCTGTGCGGTCCGTCGACGCATCGTTAACAACAACAACCTGAGAAACTTGCGGCTGCGACAATAGTCGATCAAGAATCTTTCGGATCGTTGATTCCTCGTTATATGCCGGAACAAGGACTGTGAGTGTGATATGTTTTTTTGACGCGGTCATACCCGCAACTTTCTCCGAACTTTCCAATACAATCGCGAAAACCACGATCGTTCTGTTCGCACATGCGTATCCGCAATCCAATAACATAGATCGCGAAATACCTCATCAATATCATCCTCAAATTGCCGAAACGATTCTTGCGTCTTTTCCAAAGAAAAGCCTGATTGTTCGCGCTGTTTAATAATTGCTACCATCATATACATTGTTTGCAGTGATGACAAGATCAACCCGTATTCACCCTGAGAATACCCTCGTTGATCAAAATAACGACGCAAAAACTCATCCGACGCAGTCTTTATTAGACTTTTTTTACCAGTGCCGAGTTCAAGGTCCGTGTACCGATTCATGCGATCGATAAACTCATGAACCGTGGTGTAGTTATGATGCAAAATCGCAAGCGATTCGTCAGCATCAAATCGTCCAATAGTACCTTTTGCGACAGGTTGTCCATGAACCTTTGCCGGCCAATCAACGTATCCCTTTTGGAAAAAGCGAATGATGTAGTCGGGCCACCACCCCGTTTTCGCCCATTTGCCAAAAATGAGGTTTTTGCGTGGAAGTTCGTATGCGTGCACAGACATGTCCTGCGCGCGTTTTTGCAACTCAGTGGCTAAAGTTGGCGGAATCTCTTCATCCGCATCCAACACCAAAACCCATGGGCCTTGCACTTTTGATATCGCGTCATTGCGAACAGGATCAGCAAACCCATGATCGGGATATTTTATGACGACTGCTCCCAAGTTTTTTGCCAACTTAATCGTATCGTCTTCACTCTGCATGTCAGCAACAACAACTTCGTCAGCCCAATTCATGACGGACTTAATAGCACTCTCTATCGTTTCCGCAGCGTTTTTCGTATGGATGAGGACGCTGATACCAGATCGAGCAACTGCCATTATTTTCCTTTTTCTTGAGCGGGAGTCGCCTCGTAGACCGTGATGTCCGGCGAGATCTCCTGCGTTCCTACTATTGTACCGTACCGCTGTTGTCCCCACCAGGCTGCGAGGAAGTCTTTATTTCCTGGCTTTTCAACAATAAAAAAGATTTTCTCCGGCTTTGCAGATGAAGTTGGGAGCACCTGCAAAATCTCGACCTTCTCTGGAATATACGCTGTTTCACCTGGTTTGTAACTAAATTCTTGCGGTAACGGTCGTCCATTCCAGGCATCCCAAAGATAGAGGTATTGGTATGAGTAGTCATATATATCAGGGACATAGTGGTATGAAGAGAACGGTTTACCATTCGCTTTTTCACGAACAAATTGAACGACGCGCAGCTTTGCAGGAAGCATCTCCCTGCTGTCTAACGCACGCGTCATGTCGTTGCGGAAATACATAACATACTCGCTGATAGGCGTTACGAGAAGCGCTAACATATATAAGGCG
>DATEVM010000048.1:0-6235 GCA_035281785.1 Patescibacteria group bacterium | reverse complement strand
TGACAAGCCAGGTGGGCGATGAAGTTACAGTCTTTCTTGCTTCTGAGCCGATAGCCGATATGCCAAAAGCGCGAGTTGGTTGGTCGTATCGCATTGTAACTCCAGCAAAGCTTTGGTCGCTGTGGAGGCTGCCTCTTGATCTTTATGTGGGAAAACTTGGTGGTCGTGCATTTGATGTGTTTTATTCTCTTGGTCATTACGCTCCGCGGTTTTGTCCGTTCCCAAGTGTCATATCTGTTATGGATGTAGCGTACCTGAAGTTTCCGGAATTTTTCAAAAAAAGTGATGTATGGAAGCTTACGTTGTGGACGGCGTACAGCGCTCGTAATGCGGCACACATTATTACGATTTCCGATCACACAAAGCGAGATATTATTGAGTACTATAAAAAGACCGAGGATCAAATTACGGTCGCTTATCCTGGAATGACGAAAGTTGAGCTCATAGGAACTCCAACGCGCGCTTTGCAAAAGCTACGAATAAAACAACCATACATTGTGTATATAGGTACGATTCAGCCAAGAAAAAACCTAATCAGATTAATAAAAGCATTTGAGCTGGTTATTGCGAAACATCATCACCAATCATTACAGTTGGTTATTGCGGGAAAAGTGGGATGGTTTGCGGATGAATTTGTTCGTGTGACGCAGCATAGTTCTGCAAAAAAGAACATACATGTTGTTGGTTTTGTAACAGATGAAGAAAAATTTGCTTTGTACAAGCAAGCAGTTGCTGCTGTGCTTGTTGGGCTGTATGAAGGGTTTGGCATCCCTCCCTTAGAAGCGATTTCGGCGGGAACAATCCCCATAGTTTCGGAAACAGCAAGTCTACCAGAAGTTGTTGGTCCTGGAGGCGTTCTTGTTGATCCATACTCCGTTGACGACATTGCGCGCGGCATTCTTGAGGTTCTAGAATACAAGGATCGGGAGAGAGAGCATATGATAGAAGAAGGACGAAGATATGCGGAAAAATTTTCTTGGGAACAGAGCGCACAAAAAGTCCTTGATGTACTACATCGTATAGGAGGGGTATGAGTTCACCATTTCAAGATAGAATGGGCAAATCATTGAGTTGGTCTGATGCTATGAAGAAAATCCATTTTCGCATCTATAGTTACTGGTTGGAGTTTGTTACTGCAATGTTGTGGTATGTCGTTGGGGCAATTCCATCGCACGTTGTTCGACGATTTTTTTATCGATTGGCGGGCGTTGAAATAGGCAAGGGTTCGACCATTCATCTTTTTGCACAGATGTATGAGCCCAAAAATATTCATATTGGTAAAGGGACGATTATTGGAACGATGGTGGTGCTGGACGGGCGAGATGTGCTGAAGATCGGAAATCATGTCGATGTTGCTTCGCGCGTCATGATGTACAACGCGCAGCACGATTCTGACTCAGAAGATTTTGGTATGGTAACAGGTCCAATTACGATTGAAGATTACGTCTTTATTGGTCCAAATGCCATCATCCTCCCCGGAGTGACTATCGGTAAGGGTGCGATTGTTGCTGCGGGTGCGGTTGTTACAAGAGATGTCCCGCCAATGGCAATTGTTGGAGGTGTTCCGGCAAAACTCATTCGAGTTCGCAAGGTTAAGACGCTTCAATATACACTTGGCAGACCAAGGCTTTTCCAATAATATGACAGCACAACTCGATCTTTCGGTCGTTATTGTTTCGCACAACACAAAAGAATATACACTTGCTGCAATAAAAGCTGTTCTAGAAACAGTTATTCGGCACACATTCGAAGTTATTGTAGTTGAGAATATGTCGTCAGATGGATCGTTTGATGCAGTGCGGAAGCGATTTCCAAAAGTTCGCGTGTTGAGAACAAAGGAGTTGGTTGGTTTTTCTTCAGCAAATAACATGGGTGCAGCCGACGCCCGAGGTGAACATCTCTTGTTTTTGAACTCGGATACTGCGGTGCATGAGGGAGCGATCGACACCTTACTTGATTTTATGAAGGAAGATGTCAAATTTGGGGCGGTGAGTGGACAGCTCCTGAATTCGGATGGATCCATACAACCGCAGGGTGGAGCCCTCCCAAATCTGTGGAACATATTTGGGTGGATGTTGTTTTTGGATGATATTCTGACTATTCGATTCATTTTTAACCCGTATCAACAACGATCGGTGCGAGTGTTTCAGAGAGAGCAAAGGAACTATGGGTGGTTGGGAGGAACTGTACTCCTTATGCCAACAAAGGTTTTTACACGGATTGAAGGGTGGGATGACGCGATCTTCTTATACGGTGAGGATGTGGAGATTTCCCTTCGTCTTCATAAGCAGGGGTATCGATTAGGACTTACCCCAAAAGCGATGATCACGCATCATCGGAACAAAAGTATGACAAGTTCCGCCCGATCACTCGTAGGCGAGATTGAGGGCCTTTTATATATTTGGAGGAAGCATTTTCCAACCTGGCAGTTGCCGGTTGTGCGCCTACTTCTCTTCATTGGTTCATGGTTGCGCATCTTGGTTTTTGGTATACTGATGCGTGATGAAACCCGCAGAAATGCATACCTCGAAGCTCAGAAGCGCATTACTCTGGCTTGATGACCATATTCTTCTACTGCTGACTGGGTTCTTGATGGCGTTTATTCCTCTGTATCCAAAACTTCCTGTGTTGGAACTGATTACAGGATATATTGTTCGCGTTCGCATAGAAGACTTTTTTATCGCATTTACCGTTGGTGTGTGGGTTGTTCAAGTGATTCGAAAGAAAGTCGCATGGAAAACACCACTAACTCTTATGATTGCGCTTTATTTAATTGCGGGCTTGCTTTCATCGTTTTCAGCAATGTTTTGGACGCAAACGGTACCATTATCAGCGGTCCATGTTCAAAAGCTCTTTCTGCACTATTTCAGAAGAATTGAATATTTCTCTCTATTCTTCATTGCGTATGCCTCGCTGAAGGATCGCAAACAACTTAAGGTTCTTTTGGGAGTGCTTTGCATTACAGCGTTTTTGGTGTCGCTGTATGGTCTCGGGCAAAAATATCTCTACTGGCCTGTGTACTCCACAATGAACCGTGAGTTCAGCAAAGGATTGCGTTTATATTTAACAGAACACGCTCGCGTTCAATCAACATTTGGTGGGCATTATGACTACGCAGCCTGGCTTGTGGTTGCATTACCTATGCTGCTTGCGTTTGCATTCACGGTTCGAAAGATGTGGGTGAAGCTTGGGTTGTACTCCGCATTTCTTCTTTCATTGTGGGGACTCATGATGACTTCATCTCGATCATCTTTTCTCGCGTATATTGCTGCGGCAACACTACTCGTTGTGATATTTGCGTTTCGAAAAGGTTGGTTGTGGGGTCTTGTTCGGATTGTTGTGTTGTATGGATTGACTGCTGTTTACATGATATTTTTTGGCGATCTCCTTGAACGATTTGGTCAGATCTTTAAAGACAACTCTGCGTATCTTGCACTGCAACAGTCAGTACAGGTTGCAAAAGACACCGTTCAGGCCCCAATTATTGCAAGACCAAAAGACGGTATTTCAATTGAGGATGTTGAGAAGGCGGCAGCAGAAGCTGCGAAAAAAGCAGCGATTCCTGCTCCAGTCGTTGGAAATAGTGACACGCAGCCGACTCCATTAACACCACAGCTACAAGAACAGGACAATCTCCCACCAGATGTTTTTGAAAACATTCCAGACAAGATTGTTCAAACAAAAACGAAGGAGGGAAAAGATATCGAAATTATAGTTCCGCGTGTCTTTTCGGAAAATGCGTACAAACTTGGATTGTCTGCTGCGATTCGACTTGATACTCTCTGGCCGTTGGCAATACGAGGATTTCTCCGAAATCCCTTGTTGGGTTCGGGATACTCAACGCTCACAAAGTATGAGATTGGACAGTTTACCGAGGCGGAATCAACAGATAATGACTTCCTAAGAACGCTCGGTGAAACTGGTCTAGTAGGATTTGTAACTTTTTATGGTGTGATGGTTATCGCCGTTTATTCTTTAGTAAAAAAAGCGAAACAATCACAGGATCGCCTTATGGGGGTTTTCGCAGCGTTGTATGTCGTTGTAACGTTGGGCCTCATGATCAATGCCGTGTATATAGATGTTTTCGTTTCTTCAAAGGTTGCCCAAACATATTGGATTCTGACGGGATTGTTACTGGCATATAGTGAGATGGTTCCCATTGCAGCGACTCAAATGTATAAGACGTCCAAAAATGTAAGAAAAGGAAGACGATGAATGTAGTGCTTCGGTCTATAAAAAAACAGGGTGAGTATTGGATTGTTGGCGTTCTTCTTTTTCTCGCACTGCTTGTTCGTGTATATAACCTGAGAACACCACTCGCTGATTGGCATTCTTTTCGACAAGCCGATACAGCTTCTGTAACACGTGAGTTTGTTCGCAATGGTATTGATGTTTTACATCCCCGCTACCACGATCTTTCAAACATTCAATCGGGTAAAGATAACCCGCAGGGGTATCGAATGGTCGAGTTCCCGATTCTGAATGCAATAACAGCGATGCTCATTCGAACATTTCGTCTTCAAAATGAAGAGGTTGTTGTCGGCAGGATGGTGAGCATTTCGTACTCACTTGTAGGACTGGCTGCGCTCTACGTATTTGTACGAACATTAACTGGCAGGAAAGAAGCATTCTTTGCTACACTTGCAGCATCTTTTTTGCCGTATTCTATCTACTATTCACGAGTTATTCTTCCGGAGCCTGCGTTCATTGCGAACCTCATGGTCTCTTTTGCTGCATTTGCGTTGTGGACAAAGAATAAACGCATGTTTTGGTACCTTATTGCAATCGGATCGATGACGGAGGCGTTGCTGCTGAAGCCATATGGGTTGTTCCTTTTCCCAGTTTTCGCTGCAATCGCATGGTGGAAATGGGGTTGGAGAGCGATAAAACAGTGGGAAGTATATTTGTTTTTCGTTTTCCCGGTGCTTCCGTTAGTAGGATGGCGCTGGTGGATCGCAAAGTTTTCTGAAGGAATCCCTGCATCGGATTGGTTGTACAACAAAGATAACATTCGTTTTACTGGTGCATTTTTTCACTGGATCTTTGAGGTTCGCATTGCAAATCTGATATTGGGAATTGGTATGCTCATTCCCGTCATATTGTCGTTCCTTCGTCGGGGCAAAGATGTAATTGTGTATCTTGTTTGGTCAGCGTGCTTATTGCTTTATCTTGTAGTCTTTGCTGGCGGAAATGTGCAGCATGACTACTATCAAGTGATCTTGATACCCTTGCTTTGTGTGCTGATTGGAAGAGGATCGTCGTTTATTCTTGATATTAGTAAACAGTATTCATCGAGGATCTTGGGTATTGGTGTATTGGCAGGACTGTTCGCATTTTCACTATTTGTGTCCTGGTATACCATTCGAGGATACTACAACATTAATCATTGGGAGATTGTACATGCAGGGATAGCGGCAGATAGGCTTCTTCCAGAAAATGCAAAGATTATTGCCCCGTACATGGGAGATACAGCATTTTTATACCAAACTAGGCGTATTGGATGGCCCCTGGGTTTTGATATTGACAAAAAGATTCAAATGGGAGCTCAGTATTACATTTCGACTTCGCTCGATGACGAAGCGAGGTCTCTTATTAGAAAATATACTTTAATTGATCAGACAAAAGAGTACGTTATTATCGACCTACAACGATTAAGAAAGATTTAGTATGCGCGTACTCATGTTGACGCCGTACCTTCCATACCCCTTGTTATCTGGTGGCCAAATTCGTACATATAATCTTCTTAAAAATCTCAGTAAAAAACACGACATCACGTTATTTGCCCTGATCAAGGAAGAGTCTGAGCGGACACATATCGCAGAACTAGAAAAGTACTGTAAAAAAGTGGTTGTTTTTAAAAGAAGTGAAAAACCGTTTACGTTGAAAAACATTATCGTTACCGGTTTTTCGTCGTTCCCATTCTTAGTTATTAGAAATCTTGTGGCTGAAGTAAAAGATGCTGTATTAAAGGAACTTCAGTCTTTGCCGTACGACCTTATTCACGCAGAAACTTTTTACATGATGCCGAATATTCCAACGACATCAACGCCTGTTTTATTGGTGGAACAAACAATAGAATATCTTGGGTACCAAAGTTACGCACAGTCGTCTCCATTATGGTTTTTAAAGCTGCTGTTTGCGATCGATATCTATAAAATCCGCTGGTGGGAAGAGTCTTTTTGGAGAAGCTGTTCAAGGCTTGTTGTGATGAGCGAGGATGATAAAGAATATCTCG
>DATEVM010000047.1:0-4193 GCA_035281785.1 Patescibacteria group bacterium | reverse complement strand
CAGAAAGTCGTTGATGTTCATAAAGATGTCGTTGATCCAACAATAGATACTCCTGATGAAGAATTACCGCTTTTTAGACCATCGTCAGCAGTTACGTATGTATTAGAACTGCCCGCGGGCGAAATAGAACGTCGTCAAATTCATGTTGGAGATATTGTTCGCATTCGTGTACCATAAGCCAGATGTCACTAATCGCTGTATCATCCGCTTCGTGTACAAGAATTGCGTGTTGGCTTTCAACGCAAGGCGGTTTGGTTAGCTTTCCACTGATCACGATTGCTGGGCTAGTTGACGGGATAAACCCTTGTGCAATAGGGATGATGGTGATGCTTTTAGGATATCTGCTTGTATTTGGACAAGGTTCTAAAAAGAATATCGAGCGACGCATGTTGGTCATAGGACTGATTTATATTCTTTCTGTATTCTTAACATACCTAGCTGTTGGACTTTTATTCTATTCTTCAGTTTCGCAACTCCATCTCGATACAATTAGGCAGTGGTTCAATCCCACGCTTGGAGTACTGCTGATTATTGCGGGCGCGATACAGATAAAGGACTTTTTTAAGCCGGAGTGGCCGATCCATCTGCGCATCCCCACTGCAAGTAAAGCAAAACTGATGCCTCTTATCGAAAAATCCAGCATCCCAGCAACAATTGTTCTTGGGGTATTGGTAACGCTTTTGGAGACACCATGCAGTCTTCCGATTTATGTAGGAACCGCAACAATTTTGGCACAATCAGGTCTGATTCTCCCGCTCGTTGTTGGATACTTTTTTTATTACAACTTTTTATTTGTATTACCGCTCATTGTCGTGCTTGTGGTTGTGTGGAGGGCAAAGAAAGTAATCGAGATGAAAGAGTGGGAACATTCGGCAGAGAAGTGGATGAAACTTGCAATTGGTGTGGTTCTTTCTGGTTTAGGGCTTTGGCTTTTGAGATAGATTTTGAGATGTTATTTTCTCTTGACTCCTTTTTTATAACGGTATATAGTAAATATACCCCTAGGGGGTATATATGACCGACAAACAGACGATAGCACACCAGTTAAACCGTATTCGTGGACAGATCGATGGTATTGCAAATATGATTGATGAGAAACGCGATTGTATTGATGTCATGCAGCAAATTCTTGCGGTTCGTAGCGCACTCGCTCGGCTTGGAAAGGAATACCTTTCGAAGGAAGCAGTTCAATGTTCGCGTTCAGCAAAAAATTACGGAAAACTTGATATGCTGTTAAAACAGCTTTTCTCGCTCGAATAGTATAGACAACTATAAAAACATCTAAGGAGGCTTATGTCAGCACAACACATTACAGACGCAGATTTCCAAAACGTTGTCGTAAAGAGCGACAAGCCGGTTCTTGTTGATTTTTTTGCCGAGTGGTGTGGTCCATGCAAAATGGCCGCTCCTATTTTAGACAAGATTGCCGATGAATTTGCAGGAAAACTTACCATTGTTAAGATGGATGTTGACGAGAATCAACAAACGCCAAAAGAATTTGGTGTGATGAGCATTCCAACAGTAGTGATGTTTGTTCAAGGAAAGGAAACAGATCGAAAGGTTGGATTTGGTGGGGAACAGGGATATAGATCAATGATTGATAAAGCGTTAGCGGGGCAACAATAGTCCGTATCCATAAAAAGGAATAACATAGAGGTATGCAAAGAAATGTCATTATTATAGGGTCGGGTCCTGCTGGATGGTCGGCAGCAATATATCTCTCGAGAGCGCAACTCAAGCCGCTCGTGTTTTCTGGCGAGAAAGCAGGCGGTCAGCTGATGTTGACGATGGTTGTAGAAAATTACCCTGGTTTTCCGCAGGGAGTTCATGGTCCCGAGCTTATGACCAATATGCGGGCGCAGGCCGAACATTTCGGAGCGGAAGTAATGGAAACCTCGGTGACGCGTGTTGATTTTTCCGGAAAGATGAAAAAAGTGTGGGCGCGAACAGGTACCGATAACGCAGAAGAAATGTACGAAGCATCAGCAGTGCTTATTTCTACAGGAGCTGAATCTGTTTGGTTAGGAGTTCCGGGAGAACAAGAGCTTGTGGGCCGTGGTGTTTCGACGTGCGCAGTATGCGATGCGGCGTTTTTCAAAGGAAAAAAGACGGTTGTTGTTGGTGGAGGGGACTCTGCAATGGAAGACACGTTGGAACTCACAAAATTTGCTGATTCTGTAACGGTTATTCATCGACGAGATAGTTTTCGAGCGAGCAAAATTATGACGAAACGCGTATTAGAACATCCCAAGGTTCAGGTGCGTTGGAATACGGCGGTAAAAAGTATTCAAGGTGATAAGAGTGTGACGGGGGTTGTGTTGGAAGACCTAAAGACAAATGAGGAAACTACGCTTCAAACGGATGGTGTTTTTGTAGCAATAGGACATACGCCGAGCACGACTCTTTTTTCTGGACAGATTGATTTGGACGAAAAGAAATTTGTGGTAACCCGGTTTGTGCTCGGAGAAAAAAGTCTTACCCTCGCACAGGGAGCAATGCAGAATGGTTTTCTGCAGTTCCCAACAATGACTTCTTTGGATGGAGTGTTTGCCGCGGGAGATGTGGTGGACTTTCGGTACAAGCAAGCGGCAACTGCTGCAGGATATGGTGTTATGGCTGCGCTAGATATCGAAAAATATCTCGAATCTTAGAATAGAAGGGGAACTCACATGTCTGATAATCCATATACAAACGCTATTGCTCAACTGGATCGCGCCGCATCGCTTCTTGAAGAGTCATATACAGATAAAAAAGCATTTCGTGCTGCTGTTGAACGGCTCAAGAAGCCGCAGTATCTTGTTGAAGATGAGCTGTCGGTTACCATGGACAACGGGTCGGTAAAGAAGTTCCAAGCATATCGCAGTCAACATAACGACGCACGTGGGCCGCATAAAGGTGGTATTCGATTTCATTCCAATGTTAGTCTTGATGAAGTGAAAGCGCTTTCCATGTGGATGACCTGGAAATGTGCGGTAACTGGCATACCATACGGTGGTGCCAAGGGTGGAATTATTGTTAACCCAGCCTCATTATCTCGTTCCGAACTTGAGAAGTTGAGTCGTGCATACGCACGCATGGTTGCTCCATATATCGGTGCATGGAAAGATATTCCGGCTCCAGACGTAAATACAAACGGTGCGATTATGACGTGGATGTTAGACGAATATGAAAAAACGATTGGTAGACACGAACCGGCTGCGTTCACAGGAAAGCCGTTGGAAATAGGCGGGTCTTTAGGAAGAGAAGAGGCGACTGGTAAGGGTGGCTTCTTTGTCCTCCAACAACTTGCAAAGAAACTCAATATGTCACCGGCAAAAACAACAATTGCCGTGCAGGGGATAGGCAATGTCGGGTATTGGTTTGCACATTTCGCAAAAGAAGCCGGATTCCGAGTTGTAGCACTGTCAGACAGCAAGGGTGCGATTCTATTAGAAAAGAAGCAGGGATCTCTTCATGTTGAGGATGTGATTCGGTATAAAAAAGAAAAAGGGAGCATACAAGGATTTCCGGGCACTCGTTCTATAAGCAATGATGAGTTGCTGAAGTTGGATGTCGATGTCCTGGTTCCGGCAGCGCTGGAAAACATAATCAATGCAGACAACGCACATGATATTCAAGCAAAAACGATTATCGAGATGGCAAACGGACCGGTCACTCCGGAGGCAGACCAGATACTTTGGGAGAGAGAAATACTCTCTATTCCTGACGTTCTCGCAAATGCCGGGGGAGTAACGGTTTCATATTTTGAGTGGGTACAAAATCTGCATGGATACAGCTGGGAGAAAGACGAAGTGTTTGAAAAATTAGAGCCGCTTATGGTGAAAGCATTCGAGCGTATGTGGAACGTATATCAAAAGCAGCAATTAGATTTACGTATGTCGGCATATACTGGTTCAATAAAAAGCGTTGTTGACGCAATGCTCCTTCGTGGGGGATTGTAGGCGGAGGGATACATATAACGAAGAGATGTTGGACAAGAAGGATTCTTTTCTATACACTAATCGACGAATATAACAAGTTATATTGATATAAGGGGGATCCATGAAAAGTGTGAAGCAAATGCCAAAAATGATGGAAGATGTAAAAGTTATGAAACAGGAATCTGCTGGTGTAAAAATGATTTCATTTGCGGAGTTATGGAATCTTGCCATCAATAACTTTGGAACAGGTCTTCTCATCGTTGCCGCATTTCT
>DATEVM010000046.1:0-4048 GCA_035281785.1 Patescibacteria group bacterium | reverse complement strand
TTGATGTCTAACGGAAAGATGCACAAACTGTCTCAGCACATTCAACGCCCTTTCGTCTCTCTCTCGTTGAAGGAGGTCCAGCGATGCCTATAAAGAGTGCCTTGTCTCCCATCAAAGCAGTATTTCCGTTGAGCGACACCGAATTGGTGGTGCTTCTGTCGAAACCTCTCGATCCCGCCGCGATAAGCGTTCGGAGCTTCTCGTCCGCTGCTGGATTGCGCATTCGATCTGCGGACCTCGACGAAAATCAGCCCACGCGTCTGGTCCTCACCACCTCAAGCATGCGGTCGGACGACATCGTCACCGACAAGATCGACGTCAAGAAGCTAGTTTTCGCGGGCGCCAAGGGACCAGTTAAGGCATCGAGTCCACCCTTCGTTCTGGGTGTAAAGAACCCAACCCAACTCAAGGTGCCTCACGTTGAAAGCGCGTTTCCCTATACTTCTAAGCTTGTCGGCATTCACGTCAGTGTCTCTTGCTGCACTGGCTGCAATGGTGGGGTCCATGACCGCAACCTCGTTGTGCTCAACCATCATGTCGGCGGTCCGTGGACTGGAATCTGGGTGCAAACCGGAAAGACCATCGGTACACCTTACCCGCGTTGGCAAAAGGTCCTCTGCGCGGGTGGCGTAGTAGCCGAACAGAACGGCGCTACTACTGTCGTTGACCGCGGCTGGATGGAAATACAGAAGAAGTTTGAGGAGCCACACCACGCACCTCCGGCGCTGCCGATCGAATGTGCAGAGTTACCGAACTTGCGGACCAAAGAGATCTTTCTGAAAGGGCTGGATGCTTCGTGGGTCCAGTTCGATGACATCCGCGTTGAGAGCGCGGAACAAGTCGCCCCGACCGCTCGCGCCTCGAAGACCACGAAACTTCCCCGGAACGAGATTATTTTCACCGACCGTTCGGGTGGCAGGACGACCGCGTATCTCTACCAACCGTCCGGCCTCAAGGTCCAGACCGGCCAACGTCTGCGCCAGCTCCGAGGATTCGTACATGCGGAAAAGCCGGGCCTTTACGTTCTTCTATCCGACAAGGAGGACGACATCGCCTTTTAGGGAATGTCGTTCTCGCATTTTGACGCAAGGGCGCGTCACTAAAAGATAAAGGCATTTTGAAATGCAAAGGAGTGCGGTATGGGGTTTAACAACGCGGTCAACGCGGACTCACGGCAAGCAAGCTTGCCGTTCGCTGGTTACCGCGGGCGTTAGGCGCGAATAGCGGCACACAGATTGGAGATCCTTACAATGTCCCTACTTGGGCCGAATGAGCACGACAAAGAGAAGCTCCATTCCGAGGTAAATCAGATCGTCAATCAGCGCCTTTTGATCACAACGCTCGCTGTTACGGTCTTGGGAGCGGGTATCGCAAAGAACTTAGTAGGGTCAGGTCTTGAAATATAAGGTTTTTGATATACAACACCCTATGGCCCGACCTTTCCGAATAGAATATGCAGTTGTTACCTACCACATAACAAGTCGAGGCAATACTCGACAGCAAATCTTTAAGAAATTATGATAAATTAAATAGTGAGTGAAGGTAATTCATAATTCAATTCCTGAGCCAGAATTTCGTGCAGAATAACCCCGCGGGCCCTATTAAGACGTATCTAGGGAGTTGTTCCACTAATTAACTTGCATCTATTGAATTAGGGAGACACTTTCATTATACTCCCAACCAAAAGTGAATATTCGAAAAGATTTCCCTATAAATAAGGTTTATGCTGCTTAAAAGACCATGCTTTATACTGATTTTAGCATAAGGAGTAACGCAGGTGAATGAATTGCCTATTATCATACCAAGTGGCATGAGCCC
This sequence comes from Patescibacteria group bacterium, assembly GCA_035281785.1. Taxonomy (GTDB): domain Bacteria; phylum Patescibacteriota; class Microgenomatia; order UBA1400; family UBA12028; genus DATEVM01. The sequence continues at coordinate 2,230 of DATEVM010000046.1, read as the reverse complement.
AAATTCAACTGTCTTAAAAAAAATAAATGACTTCCTCAACATTTTTGAACCACATGAACTCAAAAATGGATCAAAACAACTATTATATTACGATGAAAAGAGCAAAGCTTATTACTTAATATGCCATCTGGATGGAAATACACTCGTGCAAAGTTGCGATGTGGAAGCAAGTCTAGATGGCGATGATGAAGATGAAATCTACAAATTGAATCGCGAAATAACAGAAGACCAAGCCGCATATAAGACAATGGAGCAAGACGCCCTCAATGGCAGAAATTTTGAGGATATGGTGGTCGAGTATGATACATCATACAGGATCAAAAAAACCTCTGAAAGTTTACGGTGGTCAACACCGCCTCAGAGCAATAGAGAAAGCTAAAGATGTAAAAGGAAGTGTGTTCCACGGGGTAAGAGTGTACTTTGACCTTTCACGTGAACAGAAAGTTGAGATAGCAACAGTAAACAATACATCAATAGCAGTTCCCAATGATCTATTGGACAGAATGCGTGAACAATTGCTTGGTTCAGAATTAAGAGACTGGTGTCAAAGTGTGGGGCTACTAGAAAAAGGAGAGGACTTCGCAGATAGAAGAAGTCCTGATACACCTACTGTAAGAATACCAAGACCCTCTTGGTTAATTTCTATCGAGGGATGGATGCGAAAGAAAACGAGTTCCACCAGCCTATAGTATGTAAGTCGGGTGGAATTGATGAAGACTACATGGAGGTAAGAAAGCGAGTTACTTGGTCTGAAACCCGTTTGATAGAGATGGGAAAGCAATTTGCACGCTTGCACAAAGTGCAGAGAGAAACCGTCGCTAATCGAGAAGAAGATAATTATGCTGAATTTGCCCGCAAAGCGATCTCTTTAACTGTTGTAGCTAGTTGGGCTTACGCTGCTGGCATTTTCCAAAGGAATCCTGAACATCTTCAGACTCATTACGCGATTCCTGACTCCATTCCAGCCCCCAATGACCCTTTAAACGCTAAAGCCTTGTCCTTGGCACGTCTTAAGGGTACTGACCCCGATACTTACAGGGGCTTGGGCACTCGGAGCAATTCCAGAGAATTAGGCAGAATGTTAGAGGTGTTTCTAGTGTTAGCTGCCAAAGCAAGTAAAAAACGAATTACCAAGGAGCTTGCAAATGCTGCGATTCAGTCTTATGAAGCCAAAAGGGCTGTTTATGAAGCGAATAAGGTACTAGGGAAAATCTAATCATGTTTGAAGAGTATCTTCAGGACTCCTACGAGTTTTTGGTAATAGCAAGAAAAGAATCCGATGATAGAGATTCTAGACGTTATTACAGAGGTTCAGTTTTTTACGCGGCGGGCGCAATAGAAGCGTTCTTGAACTATGTAGCTGACTCATTTGCTAAAGCTCACAGCTTGCCACCTCATGAGATAGCTTATCTAAACGACAAGAATCTCGTTTTCTCCGCTGAAAAAGGAAAACTAATCGAAAAGGTCGAGTTTCACAGGTTAGAAGACAAGCTGAAATTATTGCTTCGAAGATTTGTACCCCAATTTGACTTTAAAAGTACTACTTGGTCCAATGTAATGGAGTTCAAACATTTCCGAGACTCCCTAGTACATCCAAGACAAACTGAGGACGAAATAAAAGATATTGAATACGATAAGAAAGTACGTTCAGGTATATCAGCGATAATAGAGATAATGAATCACATTTCTCGGGGTATTTTTAAGAGACCTTTGAGGAAACAATTGCTTGATTTAATCCCAGAATAATTTTAATGCATCCTAACGAGTTATCACCTTAAAAATCATTGATAGGTCAGGATTTGGATTGTAAATTATTTCCATTCACCATCTTGCTTATTGTACAATAGCGCAGTCTCAACGCTTTCCCAATCTCCACATGTATATAGCCATATTTGATGATATAAATGGGTTGCGTCCCCTTTTTCACCAACTTTCACGGCATGAGCAGCCTGTTTTTGCTGTTCCGGAGTCTGCTTCTTATCCCACAACTTGTCGATGAACAGCCGCACTCGGTCCGACTTGGAGTCCGGAACCATGTATTTACCGCAGAAATCCAAATAATACCGGAGCCACTTCTTATAAGACGCGCGGCAGGTAGCAGGGACCGACCGCTTGAGAAGGATTGCGTCATACTGTGTCAATATGTTGTCCGGGATAAGAATCATGTGATGTTGGCCAGAAACCGGCTAATTACGCAAAATGGTATATTATCCAACTGCTCAAGTATAAT
>DATEVM010000045.1:0-11405 GCA_035281785.1 Patescibacteria group bacterium | reverse complement strand
ACGGCAACAGCTTCAGGAAGCCTATACTCTTCTTGAACTGCGTTCATCAAGAATCCGAAGAAGAAGAGACTCTCCAACCAGGCTGTCATCATCGCCAAGAAAAACTGATACCAAAAACCAGAGCTCGTAAATAATAGTGCGGGCTCAACGTGAACGCCGGATGTCAATGCTCGCAACACTCCAACGAATCCGTATACACCTCCAACAAAAAGCCCCATGTACATCCCGGACCAAAAACGTTTTGAAGATAGTCCAAGTTTTTCGCTGCCGTTCTTAATTGATCGGGCATATAACAAAGCTGGCAGACCAAAAACAGCTGCTTTTGCAATCACCTCGTCAAACCACTCCGGCATTGTAAAAAACGTTCGATACAAAAGCCAAATCACAAAAAGACCTATTATCTGGAACAAAAGAGGAATGCGCGAAACGCTACGACTGGAGCGCTTTAAGGACAGTTTCAAGTGTTTCCTCCCGAGAGTTCGAGTATGTATCGATAACTACATCGTAGAGTGAGGGCAGCCAAAAATCAATCTCGTCTCCAGGCTTTGCCTTTCCTGTTTTTACCACCCACTCATCCCACTCCTTCTCGTACATACGAGACCATTTTTTCACATTTTTTTCTTTGCGCTCAACGATATGTGTTTTCGCCTCTTCAATGCTAATATCGTCGCGGTTGACGATACGGTCGATACGAACAGCATCATCTTTACACACAAGCAGGACTTTCAATACTCCAGAAACACCCTGTGCCATAAATCCGGAAAGCCATGATTCAATGATCCACTTCTCCTCTACTTCTAGTCTTTTACGCATACCGTAATCAACTTCGCGATCAAATTCTTCATCGTACGCTGTCGCATCATGATGAAATTTGTTCTTTTTAACGTTAAAAAGGCCCTTTTCCGCAGCATACATGCGCATAAATTCCCCACCAGAAAACGCTTTCCAATCCTGAAGGAGTAGCTTTTCGCGCAAAAGTTTGAGGAGTGTTGTTGATCCATTTCCAGGAAGACCGGAAATCGTCACGTTGTGGTATTTCATATAGACCTTTCTAACCTTTGATAGAATACATTCTACAATATGAATTCGAACATCCGGACACTTCTTTTTCGCGTGTCTGCACTAATCAAGCATCACAACATTCATAGAAGGGTACATCCCAGGATAAGGTTTGCTGTATCAGCCTTTATCGGAATCATACAACGGTACCCTAGGATAAGTACCGGTATTGGTATAGCGCTTCTTGCTGTTCTTTCATTCGTGTTTGTGTTTCGAGACGTCCCATCTCCAACAAAGTTGAAAAACATGCAGGCTTATGCGCTCAGCACAAAAATACTTGACCGAAACGGCGAACTTCTCTATGAGATCTACACAGACGAAAACAGAACGCCAGTAAAACTTTCGGACTTGCCCCCATATGTTTCGCAAGCATCTATCGCTATTGAAGATCAGAATTTTTATCGACATTTTGGTTTTGATCTCACCGGAATTATTCGTGCTCTCAAAAATACTGTGTTCAGTCAAAAACTTCAGGGCGGATCCACCATTACGCAACAGCTTGTAAAAACCGCACTGCTTACCCGAGAACGAACGCTTACCCGCAAGATTCGCGAGGCCTTGTTAACAGTGTTTGTTGAGATTATGTACTCGAAAAATGACATTTTAGAGATGTATCTCAATCACATTCCATACGGAGGAACATCTTGGGGTGTTGAGGCTGCATCGCAAACGTACTTTGGGAAACATGCAAAAGATCTCTCGCTTGCCGAGGCAGCGCTCCTTGCAGGACTTCCGCAATCACCAACAAGATACTCCCCCTTTGGAACAAACCCCGATCTTGCGAAGGCGCGGCAAAGAGAAGTGCTTCGACGCATGGTTGAGGACAAATATATCTCTGCAGAACAAGAAAAACAGGCAGAGCAAGAACTATTAAAGTACGCACCGCCAAAGATAAATATCAACGCTCCTCATTTCGTGTTTTACGTTAAAGATCTTCTGGAAGAAAAATATGGTGAGGCGTTGGTAGAACGAGGTGGACTTCGTGTATACACAACACTTGACCTTAAACTTCAGAACGACGCTCAGGCATCATTATCTGCTGAGATCAACAAACTCACGCGATATAGGGTTGGAAACGGTGCAGCTATGGTAACGAAACCAGATACGGGTGAGATTCTTGCCATGATCGGTTCGAGAAACTTTTTTGACGCTACACACGACGGTCAAGTTAATGTTACGCTTCGTGAACGTCAACCGGGATCATCGATAAAACCATTGAATGTCGTCACTGGATTTCAATTGAAAAAAATCACGCCGGCAACAATGCTGCTCGACATTCCCACCTGTTTTTTTGTTGCTGGGCAAAAACAGTACTGTCCAAAAAACTATGACGGAGGATATCATGGCCCTGTTCAAACGCGATTCTTTTTAGGAAATTCGTACAACATTCCGCAGGTCAAATTATTGGCTGCGAACACGCTGGAGAGTTTTATCGCAACCGCATCTGCAATGGGTATTACATCGTGGAAAGACTCGTCAAACTACGGACTCTCACTGACACTCGGTGGCGGTGAGGTACGAATGTATGATATGGCGGTTGCGTTTGGAACACTCGCAAACGAAGGAGTACGTGTTCCACTCCAACCTATTCTTCGTGTTGAAGATGTAAAAGGAACCATACTCGAACAGTTTGATCCGGAACAAACAAAGAAAACGCTCGCTGAAATGACAAAAGACCAAACGCTCACACAACTGAGCGAGCTCAGAAGAGTTCTTAATCGAGAACCGGCATACCTCGTTTCACATATTCTACTGGATAATAGTGCAAGAGCGGGAGCATTTGGAACGGGTTCAAAACTCGTCATTCCCAACCAAGTTGTCAGCGTAAAGACTGGGACCACAAATGACCTTCGTGATAACTGGACAATCGGATACACGCCAGAATATCTCACCGCGGTTTGGGTTGGTAATAACGACAACACAACGATGAATCAATCGCTCGTTTCAGGAATAACCGGGGCTGCGCCGATATGGAACAGTATTATGTCTCGTACGTTGAAAGGAAAAAAGGCCGTGTGGCCAGAAAAGCCACAGGACATTGTCAGTAGAGAAATCTGTGTTCTCTCCGGACTTCTCCCCAACCCAGAGTCGCCTTGTCAAACTCGCAACGAGTTTTTTTGGAAAGGAACAGAACCAAAAGATCTTGATCCACCGACTCGTGATACTTGGATCGTTCCCACAAAGGGTGTTCCGCCCATAGAAGGCGACTCGCTTGATGGACTTACTGCTGAAAGACATCTGTTGCTATCGGATCCATTCACAAAAGATTACTGCGTAGACTGCACCCGCCCCGTAGATGAGAAGGGGTCTGTACAATACGAACAACACCAAGTGGATATGCAGGAGTACTACGCAGGATATGACGAACAACCAAACCGAACCACACCACAATAACACTTCAATACACAGAACGTCAGTTATTGGACTTCGCGTACTTTCGCTCACCGCGTTAGGACTAGGAAGCTTTCTCCTTGCGATTGGCGTGAAGCTTTTTCGTGACACTTTTACGAAGTCGCTTGTCTCACCGGTTGATATCTCTTGGTACTCAACCGTCTCAACAAGTTCTGCAACCACAATAAAAACACCCGTTGTTCGTAAAGAAAAAAATATTGTCTATGGTTTTCTTCCATATTGGAATGCAAAGGACATACAGCTACACCCAGAGATCACGCATATAGGGTACTTCAGTCTTCCCATTGACCGAAATGGAAAATTCACCACTACAAGCGATGAAGCAACATCGGGTTGGAAAGCGTATCACTCAGATCCTGTTGAGCGTATGCGTATCCGAGCGCAGGAGAACGGACAGAAGTTTGAAATTCTTATCACCATGATGGACGCAGATGAAATCAGTGCATTTCTCATGAATAAAAAAGCACAGGAACAATTTTTTTCACAAATAAAAACATTTATTAAAACTCAACCCATTGATGGTATTAATATCGATATTGAATATGCAGGCACCGTTGATCCGACAATAAGAAGTGCATACACAACATTCATCGCAAATTTTTCTTCACAAGTGAAACGCGTACAACCGTCGCTTCACATCTCAATTGATGTGTTTGCAGACAGTGCTCTTAAAAATCGCATCTGGGATATTGCCGCAATCGAACCTCATATCGATCACATCGTTATCATGACGTATGACTTTTTTCGCAGCTCATCCTCGCAATCAGGGCCGGTTGCCCCACTTTTTGGTAGCGAGAAAAATCGATGGGATGTTGATATTGTAAAAACACTGAAACCTTTCTTTGATATTGTTCCCCCAAATAAGCTTCTATTAGGAATTCCGTTTTATGGATATGAATGGCAAACAGTATCGGCCGAACCGGGTGCATTCACCTATCCGAAATCGGGGGGTATTGCAACGTACAAGCGTGTACAAAAACTCATACAAGATCTTCAAATCCGAGAGCAATGGGACAAAGATGCAATGTCCCCTTTTCTGACATACACAGAACGCGGGAATATTCAAACGATATACTACGAAAACTCCAAGTCGCTCTCTTACAAACTTGATCTTGTTAATGAGTCTGGAATGGGTGGAATAGCTATTTGGGCGTTGGGATATGAAGGAAAAACCAGAGAGTTGTGGGATGTTATTGGTCGGAAAATGTAAAATCCACTTCAAACAGTTTATTCGGTAATTACTGATACATCGGTGATTTTTTTGTATAAAACAGAGCAGAATACATGTTACAATCGCGCCAGATGTCTCATAAGAAAAAAAGGTCGTCCGTTCGCCCAACATACACACGAATCGTTCGTGGTGCATGTCTCTCATTTCTACGACTCATAGGAAAACCTATCTATTATATTCTGACAATCGTTGTTCTGGTTGCGCCTTTTCTTTTCTTTTTTGTTGCCCTCCCCGCTGGTTATTCAATCATTGTTGACTTCATACAAAAGACTTCATTCGTACTTCTCATTACGCTCCGCACCCGACTGTTTATCATTAGCATTGGACTTACATTTTTTTTAGCGCTGGGCTCTACGTGGACATATCTCTATGTATTCAAAGATCTCCCCTCTCCAAGAGAGTTGCTGACAAGAAAACAAATTCTTACAACAAAAATCTACGATCGAAATGGAGAACTTCTTTACAAAATCTATAAAGACGAAAATAGAACACTCGTTCCTTTATCCGCAATTCCCGATTCATTAAAATATGCAACTATCTCTATTGAAGACCGGGACTTCTACCGACATAACGGCTTTTCCGTAACCTCGATTTTACGAGCCACCAGAGCAAATTTTGAACATAAACGCATCCAAGGCGGATCCACTATCACTCAGCAGCTTGTAAAAAATACATTGCTTACACCAGAAAAAACACTCAGACGAAAAATGCGTGAGCTTATCCTGGCGATTCTCGTTGAAGCATCACTTTCGAAAGATGAAATATTAGAAATGTATTTTAACGAGGTGTCTTTTGGCGGATCGGTGTATGGTGTTGAAGAAGCAAGCCGAAGATACTTTGACAAAAGTGTTCGCGAGCTATCCCTTGCTGAAAGTGCATATCTCGCCGGTCTACCACAAGCTCCAAGCACATACTCCCCGTTCGGTCCAACCCCAGAATTGGGCTTTCAACGGCAACACCAGGTACTCCAGCGGATGGTGGACGACAAATACATCACGGAAGAACAGGCGGTAAAAGCAAGAGAAGAAAAGGTTGTGTTCCAACCCGATCTGAACAATATAAAAGCTCCTCATTTTGTTATGTTTATTCGCGACTTGCTCGCAAAAGAATATGGTGAAGAGGTTCTTGCGCAGGGAGGGCTCGACGTTGTCACAACGCTTGATTATAGTGTGCAGAAATTTGCACAAGCAGCGATCGATAAAGAGCTTCAACGACTTGCGCAACTTCATGTTACAAATGCTGCATCAATGGTCACAAACCCTCAAACAGGCGAGATACTCTCGATGATAGGGAGTAGAGACTACTTTGACGTTGAGCATGATGGTCAAGTAAATGTCACGATTCGTCCTCGACAACCAGGAAGTTCCATTAAGCCGCTAACCTACTCTGTCGCCTTTCAAAAAGGGATGTCTCCCGCAACGATCGTTGAGGACTCACCCGTCACATATGGCGTTGTTGGTTCTCCTCCCTATAGTCCAAAAAATTATGATGACCAATATCATGGAAAAGTTACAATTCGTACCGCGCTTGCAAATTCATACAACATTCCCGCGGTCAAAACACTTGCTTCGGTTGGAGTTTCGTCTGTTATAGAACAAGGAAGGGCGATGGGTATTACGACTTGGGGGGAGGATCAGGCTCGTCGATTTGGTTTATCGCTCACACTTGGAGGCGGCGAGGTGACAATGTACGATATGGCCGCGCTGTACGGAACATTTGCAAACGAAGGAACAACCGTTCTTCTTAACCCAATCCTTTCGATAAAAAATTACAAAGGAGACACGCTCTACAAAAACCCATGTCTGTTGGAAAAAGTGCCATGCAAAGGGACACGAACACTCGACCCCAGAATCGCATACCAAATAACAAATATATTGTCAGATACCGTCGCGCGAGCGCCAGCTTTTGGACTAAACTCGGTACTCACCATTCCAAAACAACAGGTCGCAGTGAAAACTGGAACAACGAATAGTTTACGAGACAACTGGACATTTGGGTATACCACAGACAGACTCGTCGCGTCTTGGGTTGGCAATAATGACAATACCCCCATGAGCGCAGTTGCATCCGGTGTTACTGGAGCGTCTCCTATTTGGAATACCATCATGCGCGGACTATTGGACGATATGTCCCCACATGCGTTTGCCTCACCTTCCGGTTTGTTGAAACTCCGTATTTGTTCATTGACCGGAACGTTGCCGTGTAAGGCATGCCCGCAGCAAAGAGATGAATACTTTATTCGAGGAACAGAGCCAAAACAAGCATGTACGAATGAAGGTTTCTTGGGTAGTTCGCCACAGCCTAGTCCAACAATTCGTTCAACAATTCTTGAGGGAATTACAACTCAGTAACCAAACAAGTGCGTCTTTATCGCAAAGAAACCATTTCCTTGTTTCGCTGCAAGCCTATTATCTCCAACTCCAAGATACATATCCGAAAAACAAGGTTAACAACAACAAAAGAATAGTAAACCATCTACCGCGTTTTGCATGTTCTTCCGGAGAAGGAAATGTACGTTTTCGCGGTCGTTTTTCTTCGTCTTTTTCTTCGATATTACGATCTTTTTTTTGTTTCATGCTCCTAGTTGATGTGCCTTATCTACTATCAGCTGCACCACCTCTTCAATATCTAAATTCGTTGTATCAAGCACCCAAGCACTATCAACAACATGTAGCGGGTCAACACCTCGCTGCATATCTCTGGCATCCCGCTCCTCTATATCTTTGTAAACATGTTCAAAACTTGTGTCGACGCCACGCGCAAGCAACTCCTGGTGTCGTCGTTTTGCGCGTGTTTCTACCGAAGCATCGAGGTAAATTTTGATCTGTGCATCAGGAAGAACTCGAAATGTGATATCGCGTCCTTCCATAACAACGTTCGCTTGACGAGCAATTTCCTGCTGTTTTTTTACAAGCTCTCTTCGAACAATGGCATGCTGTGCAACGACAGATGCTCCAATGCTTATTTCCTCTGTTCGTATAGCCCAAGAAACGTCTCTGTCATCCAGTAAAACGGTAATTTGACGACCATCCTTCTCTTCCTCGAGTGGATTTCGCAGCATCATGCGTACTTTAGAGACCAAATCCGCAACAGCCTGTTCATTTTTCCAATCGACATCGCGCTCTTTTGCAAGAAAAGCAGTTGTACGGTACATCGCCCCAGTATCAACGTAGAGAAAACCAAGTCTCAGCGCCACAAGACGCGCAACCGTGCCTTTTCCCGCAGCAACAGGTCCATCGATGGCAATTTGAAATGACATAGGCTTCGATACTTATCTTTTGGATTTTTTCTTACTTCTACTTGGTTTACAGTCGTCGCAACTACCCGACAGACCAACAAGACCAACAATAACCAAAAGTACGGGCCAGAATCTCCAAAGTCCTGCTGGGAGAACGCCAATGTTCATCATCATGATCAATGCGCCAACAAAGATGAGTGTCAGTGGCCAAAAAAGCTTATGATTATATCCGCAACCTTCGCACATATTCCTCCTTATTCACCCAAACACGGGCAGTACTACAACAACGACTATAGCAAAAAATCGTCAAAATCTACAGGGGAAGCGCTTCACCAAAGTTGGTTTTGTATCGTTCGCGAAATTCGTCTATGGTGTATACATGTTCCATCGTCCCTCTGTGTTCCACTGCATATACCGCAGCGACAGCGCCCATATTGCCACATCGACGTAGATCGAAACCTCGAAGATATCCTCCAAGAAAACCACCGCGATACGCATCCCCTGCTCCAGTAGGATCAACAACCGCAGTTGGTTTTGCGATAGGTACTTCAATACACTCTTCGTGCGTTTCTATTCTCGAACCCTTGGATCCCAATGTTGTAATAACAATTGGAACAGCTCCCAGTAACTCGCGATGCGTAAAACCTAGCCTTTTTTCTGCAAGCGCTACCTCGTAGTCGTTCCCAATAAAAATCTGAGCGCTTTGAACTCCTTCATGCAGTTCATCCTCTGGCATTGAGCCTATTTGAAATGCTGGATCGAAAAGAAACGGGATGTTCAGTTTCTTACAGTCTCGAACATACCGTGTCATTGCCTCAGGTTGTGTAGGTGTAAGCGCAGCAAATGACGTTGGACCACACGCAGAGATATCAAGTTCACTCGAATATTTCCCAGCACCAATCGAAAATGCTCCGATTTGATTGTCTTCAATATCTGTTACAACAAAATAGTTGCTCGTCAGCTCATCCAACACTACTCGAATATGTTTTGCAGAAATTCCTTTTTGTTTGAGAAAAAGAAGATAGGGGTCTGCATCGTTGCCAAGCACAGAGCAGATTGTAGGCTCCAAGTTCAGAAGATGAGCAGAGTACGCAACATTTCCTGCCGTCCCGCCAAGCTGTCTTCGTAGCGATTCCACTAAGAAACTCAACGAGATGACATGAATTTTTTCCGGCATGATACGGTCGGCAATCCTACCGTTAAAATCCATAATGTTATCGTAGGCAAGCGAACCGGTGATAAGTGGTCGTTCGTTCATTCTAAGGCGTGAAGCAGGCCTGTTTTTGCTCCCATTTTGCGAATAACTGAAGACGCTTCTTTCAATCCATATTGGATACTTTGATCAACTTCTTTGTTCATAAGTTGCCCTGCGATGAACCCCGTTGCAAATGAGTCGCCTGCTCCTGTTTCTTGCACCGCCTTCACGTGCTCTCCGTCGTACCACTGACAATTGCCGTTCTGACAGTATCTGCCACCATTCGCACCGTCTGTTACAACAGAAATGCTTGGTCCCACGAAACACCATGACGACTTCCACGCTTCTTCTGTAGAAAGGTCATGTCCTGCTAGATGCGACATTTCCTCCCTATTTGCGAGTAACACCTTTATAACATCCCAATCAGGATGTAGTTCGCCAGAAGCAACTCGCTCGATTTCCCAATTCCCAGGATTCCAACTCAATGAAATGTGATGCTCCTTACAGTATTCAAACACCTTTTGGATAAGATCCATATTTCCAACTGAAGAAAGATGAATCCACGATGCTTGCAACTTTTCCCAAGGTACATCACTTATCGTTAACATACGAGCTGCACCACGATACACAAGAGCCGTTCTAGCTCCATCTCTGGAAATAAGGAGGCCAGAAATGCCTGTTTCTTCGCTTCGCTCTTTCACCATGAACTCAGTTGATACCTTTTCTCGCTCCAAGTCGTGAAGCACAACGCTGCCCGCAAAATCTTTTCCTATTTCAGCAATGCAGGAAACAGAGAATCCTAAACGAGCTAGCCCCACCGCAACATTTGTCGCAGCTCCACCGCTAGAAATCATCGCCTCCTCTACATCAAGCTTCTCGTTGAACTGTTCACAGAGCGCGAGATTACCATTCTTTTCAACGAGTTGAAAAGCCGATGATCGAAAAAAAACATCGAGTGTTGCTGCGCCAATCGTTATAACATCAGACATGGTTGTTCTTTCTTTTCATGCATATAGGACAGTTTGTATGATCCATACCCGCAAGTTCTTCGTCGAACGCCCAAAGAGCTGCAACGGCCTCTTCCGGTGTGTTTACCACCCGCAATACATCAAACTCTGTGCCACGCATCTGCATATGTTCACGAATAACGTCAAGAAGTTCTTGCCAAAAATCACCAAATAAAACAAACGGCTTGTGGTGACCATAGTACAACCTCGCCATTACCCACGCAGTACCAAACTCCGAAATCGTACCTGTGCCGCCGTTGAAAATAATGTAGAGATCTGCATGTTCCATTAGTTTAAACATGCGTTCAATATAGTTTCGTGTCACAACTTCTGTGTCGGCGACATTACCAACATACCGACCTTCAAATCCGGGAGCATCCTTTGGATAAAATGTGACCGAGATTGTTTCGCCTCCGACAGACTGGGCGCCCTTTGTTGCGGCATCCATAACGCCCGGTCCGCCACCATCAACAATGGTAAGTCCCTTTTTTGCGAGGAGTTGCGCGGTCCTATAGGCATTCTGGTAGAGTTCAGATTCTGGTTTTGCATCGGCAAACCCAAAAAACGCAACGTTTTTGATTCTTCGAGTGATGATTTGGTATTTTTCTTCAGTCGACGTTTTTGATGTCTCATGAACAACATGGCTTCCATTGTGATTTTCGTTTGGTGTTTGTGGATCGGCGTTACTCATACTCAGTGACCTTGTCTATCGTTTCGCTTTAGTATAGAAGCTGTTTCAACGATTCTGCAACGCTACATGACGACCAAAGGTAACTTCCTACCGAAAACGAACCGGCGCCGGCATCTTTGCAGTACCGGAGTGTTTGCGGATTCAGTCCCCCGTCAACAATAAGCTCTGTGTGTAACGACGCTTTGCGAATAAGAGTGCGAAGTTCTTTAATTTTTTCTATTGCAGCAAGTTTAAATTCCTGCCCTTGGGAGCCAGCATGTATTGACATGATCTGCACAATATCAAGCATTGAAAAAAGACGATTATCAATTGCAGAAATAGGCGTGTACAAATCGAGAGATAACCCCACCTTCCAGTTGTAACTTTTTACATGTTCTATAAAAGATGATTGTGATGACATACGTTCAACTTGCCCAATAACGGCCCGCATGTTTGGAATAGACTCGCATTCAGAAACGTCGTTAATGGGATCAACGGTCATGAGATGAATATCTACCGAAAGTGATCCAAAAATCAGTGTTTGGAGATCAGCGGGAGTAATAGTAGTGTTGTCTGCGAACTCGCCGTCAATA
>DATEVM010000044.1:0-13109 GCA_035281785.1 Patescibacteria group bacterium | reverse complement strand
TTGCGGATGGTACAAGATCTTGCACCTTTGTGTGACGTATTAAAACTTGAGTTCCCTCTCGGACAAGAAGAAGAGTTGGATGATGCTGTTGCCGCGAAACATTGTGAAGCAATTACAAAAGCGTCATCGGTTCCCTGGGTCCTTCTTTCACGCGGAATGGGGTATGAGCGTTTTATTCGTGCAGTTGAGATTGCAATGAAACATGGAGCACATGGTATTGCGGTGGGGCGTGCTGTGTGGAAAGAGGTGGGCGAGTTTGCGACCTGGGAAGATCAAAAGCAGTTTATTCAATCGACCGCAAAAGAACGCATGGAACGTTTAGTGACATTGTGTGTGTAGTACTAAAAAAGAGATTGATATTTCGCTACAATACATTGATGATTAAAAAGATATTTCAACAAAAGATTCTTTCCTGGTTTAAGCAACATGGACGTATATTGCCATGGAGAATAAAAACACATCCCAATGCGCCCGCTCTTCACGTGCGCGATCAATCAATCGCATCGTATTTCACAAAAACATGGAAGAGAGACCCGTATAAGGTTGCTGTTTCTGAGCTTATGCTTCAACAAACGCAGGTTGAGAGAGTGATACCAAAGTTTGAAGCGTTTATCGGAAGGTGGCCAACGATTCAGGATTTAGCAAAGGCAAAACTTTCTGATGTTGTCGTGGCATGGCAGGGGTTGGGGTACAACAGGCGCGCCCGTTTTCTGCATGAGATGGCTAAGACGGTTGTCGAAAAACATGGCGGTTCATTTCCAAAAAAAGAGTCTGAACTGCGTACATTACCAGGAATCGGAGAGTACACATCACGAGCTATTTTGACGTTCGCATATGGGGAAGACGTCGGCGTGATCGACACGAATATTCGAAGAATCTTTGCACGAGTGTATATGGGTGTAGAAGCGCATATTGCAAGCAATGATACAAAATCTGCGCAAAAGTTATTGAAATTAGTCGATGACACAGTTCCAAAAGGGAAAGGTGACCCGTGGAATCAGGCACTTATGGATTTTGGCGCAACAATTTGTGTTTCGCCATCACCAAAGTGTAAAGAATGTCCTCTTCAAGACATATGTACTGCAAATGTTTATGCACAAAAACAAGGGTTGATATACAGCGAGTTCCTCTTAACGCAAAAGAAGTTGATAGGAAAAAAAACCGCATTACAACCATTCCATAAAACGAATCGATATTTTAGAGGCCGTATAGTTGACTTCCTTCGCAATGGAACATCGCACATGGAAGATCTTCGTCTTCATCTAGAAAAGAATCACGGTCTCTCTGATCGCGCAACATTTGGGACGATTGTTGAACGACTCGTGTTGGATAAGTTGATTGTTATTCGAGGATCGAATGTTTCGCTAGACTAGCGTTTATTTGACGATTCAATTATCCAGCAATTTCTAATTCTTTTTGAGGCATCTGGATTTTTCGAGGAACAACGACCAAAGCCATAACCGCTACGACAAACATAATGATACCTACAACACTTAGTGTTGCACTGTTTCCAATCCAACTTGCGAATGCTCCGCTGATAATCGGACCAATAACCCACGCCAAACTTGCTGCAGAATTTTGCAGACCTATAAGATCATTCGACGTTTTCCCGAGTCGAGAGATATAGTCTTCAAACGTTGCTGATATTTCCGGACGAGAAACGGAGTGAAACACAGCAAACAGTAAAACTGTGCCGATGAGGAGTGGAACGTTCTGTAATATGCCGGCAACAGCTAGGATTAAACCTGCGCACGATCCTGCAAAAAAGGCCGCACGCTTTTTCCCAAATTGGTGTGCTAACTTACCTGCAAACAGACCAATGAATAATGACGGAAGTGTTGCCGCAGGCAAGAGAAGTCCGCCAAGGGGATGTTGTTGGCGTAGATCTTCAGAAAGGAGTGCTCCGACCGTCCAAAATGTTGAGTCAACAAGTACGGCTGTGAAGAAGAATATATACAAAGGCCAGATCTTTTTCCAAAGTATTGCCCAAATTTTTATTTCATGAAACCTCGATCTTTTTGAAGTGGTTGTATCCGCTGTTGAAGCGCGGGATCTTGTTCTGTGTGCTCTCCAAAAAAGGAGAAAGCCGAAGAGTCCAGTCGTAAAGAAGCCGAGTGCTCCGTAATACGGACCATCAACATGTCTATCAATGAGAAATGTCGCGAAGAGTGGACCAAGAAAGTACGCTAGAGAGATGAGTGATTCAAGAATTCCCCACGATGAGGCATGGTCTTCTCGTTCAACGTATGTATTAATAAAATGGAAATTGGAAAACTGAATAAGCTCAAAGTATATTCCCCAAGCCGCCATGGCGAATAAAAACGCACTAACTATTGGAGGAGCAAGAATGAAGCTTAGTGGAAAGAGAAACGCGAAGGTAAACATCGAGGCAAGAAAAAATGCATACGATTTTCCGCGAAACCATTCACCAAAAAGAAAATCACACACAAAACCAAGTCCGGAAGAGGTTGCCAACACGAGCCCCATCACGAACGTATTGCTCACGTGAGCTTCAACTTCGATAGGGGCGATGTAGGACATGATGGCGTCACCCAAACTCACAAGGAAAAGAATGAGCGAGTACATAATAATGGGGGTGTACCATTTTTTTGAAACAAACGGGGATGTGTGTTTCCGGTGAAGTAAGGCTGAATATCCAGGCATGTCATACTATGATACTCAGGCATCTCAAGATGAGTCAACGGCTTGAATATTTTTGGTGGGTGCGTATAGTCATTATGTTGCTATGATCCAAATATTTTTAGATGTCGAAACGAAGAAGGCCTTTGATCAAGTCGGAGGAAACTTTCCTGACAGACTTGGAGTTTCTTTTGTAGGAATTTGCATACGAAAAGGTGTGGATGGTAAGGGAGAGATGAAAGGTTTTTTTGAACAAGATCTTCCAAATCTCTGGCCAATTTTAGAGAATGCTGATGTACTTGTTGGATTTAATATTCGTGGGTTCGATATTGAAACGCTTCGGCCGTACTATAACGGTTCGGTCGACAGTTGGCCTGTGTTAGATTTACTCGATCGATTTAGAGAGGCAACTGGGTATCGCGTTAGTTTAGACTCAATTGCAAAGCAAACGATTGGGATGCAGAAAAGCGGATCGGGATTGGATGCGCTCGAATTTTACGCAAAAAAACAATTCGACAAACTCTCTTCCTACTGTTTAAAAGATGTCGAGATTACACGAGATGTATACGATGCAGGAAGAAAAAAAGGAAAAGTGAAATATATGAATAAATGGAACAGGCTTATCGAAACAGATGTCGACTTTTCATATACACCGAAGAAAAACATTGGCGTACAGATGACGTTATTGTAAGTAATTGCCAAGGAACTGAAGTGCCACACAACCTCCGCCGCATGCAGTGACTACGAGAACGCTGCCAATGACTGTTTGGAATCTACGTTCCCTGTCTTTTTTCTTCCGTCTTTTCTCATCTAAAGAAAAAGCCGTTGTTGAGGCTTCTAATGTTTCGTGCGTTGGCCCAATTCTTACACCAAGATCTTCAGTATTATATGCCATAATTATAGGCCATTATATCACACGGAAAAGCCTGCTATACTCTCAGGACCAATGTCACTTCAACACACTTCTTCTAAACGCTGTTTAACTTCCTCTGGCTGGTTGCTTCATAAAGGGAAACTACTGCTCGTAAAACATAAGATGCTCAGTATCTGGCTTGCTCCAGGAGGACATGTGGATGAAAACGAGTTACCACATCACGCAGCTGAGCGTGAGTTCCTCGAGGAAACAGGAGTGAAGGTGAAAGCTGTATCTGCAGCCCCGATTCTTTCATCGGGTGAGGAAACAGAAGATCTTCCTATGCCTTTTCTCTGCAACCTTCACTGGATTAATCGTCCAGGAGAAAAGAAGGCTAGACAAGACGGGACGATTTGTGGGCAGCACTATGTTTTTGCCTTTTTTGTTGAACCAGAAGGTGAGCTTGGCAAACTTGATAATTCTGATGATGGGATTGATGAGGTGCGATGGTTCACGAAAAAAGAGGTTCAAACATTGAAAGAAACGAGCAATACTATTCGACGCGAAGCCCTATATGTATTCGATCATCATCCTGCCGCGAAACGTAAAGGTGCAACTTGATTTGGAACCCTCCACCACGCATAAAAATCTACGAAGCGCTTGGAGCAGTGGCCGACGGTCGCGTTCATGAAACTGAAAACGGAGCAACAGTTTCCTCATCCGACGGGACAAAAACATACACGGTGCTGTATAACGAGTTTGAGGGGCAGATTATGGCAAACGACAATGGTTCGTACTGGCAGGGATATTTGGGATATCCGGCTATAGCGTTTCTCATGCACAATGGACTTATTACTTATAACAAGAATTTCGCGGAATCCTTAAAAGGAATTCCTTGGAAACAATGGAATACGGAAACGAAAGATGATTATGACAAGACGTTGGAAAGAGTATGGGAACATGTTGAAAGCTTAGGCATGAAGAGAGAAATGTTGGAAGGCCAAGTGTCTATGGTTCTGGATAAATTGGCGAAGTTTAAACTGACGTATCTTGGAAAAAAGATGCTACCTCCACGATAATATTGTCCTGTCATGTACAATACCTGCGGAGCCATATGTTACAGATAAAAAATCTACATGTATCGGTTGAAAACAAAAAGATTCTGCAGGGTGTTGATCTTGTAGTTAAATCTCAAGAACTTCATGTCATTATGGGCCCCAACGGAAGTGGTAAGTCCACGTTGGCGTATACTCTGGCAGGTCATCCAAAATACATGGTTACAGAAGGCCTTGTTCGATTAGGCCGCAAAGATATTCTTTCCATGAGTCCAGATCAACGTTCGCAAGCCGGTCTTTTTTTAGCATTTCAATATCCGGTGGAAATTCCAGGAGTTTCTGTTCAAAACATGCTACGCGTTGCGTATGAAAACAGATTTGGAAAGGTAAAAAGCGTTTTAGAGTTTCGAAAAAAACTGCAGAAATTAGCGGAAAAATTAAAAGTAAAAGCAGAGTTGCTAGAGCGTGGATTGAATGAAGGATTTTCCGGTGGGGAAAAGAAGCGTGTTGAGATTTTGCAGATGGCAGTGATGAGACCGTCGTTCGCTGTTCTGGATGAGACAGATTCGGGATTGGATGTTGATGCTATTAAAGCCGTTGCTGAAGGAATGAACGCCATTCGAAAAGAATCAAAAACAGGCATGATTGTGATCACGCATTACCAGCGCATATTGAAATACTTACAGCCCGACGCTGTTCACGTTATGTCAAAAGGAAAGATTGTTGCAAGTGGTGGCGGTCAGCTTGCGGAAGAACTTGAAGCGCACGGATACGCGCAATATGTCTAGATTTGCACCAATTAAAACGACCAAGCCAACAGATGTGATATCAGATGCTTATGAGCACGGCTTTTCTGATCCGACCGATCGATATTCTTTTATTTCCAAACCGGGGATTTCATCGCGTGTAGTCCAAGAAATTTCGCACCACAAAAGTGAGCCTGAATGGATGTTGAAGATTCGTTTGCAGGCACTTCAGCGATTTGAAGCGATGAAGATTCCTGTTTGGGGTGGAGATTTGTCCGAGATTGATTTTCAAAAAATTCATTATTACTTGCGACCAGTTGAAAAAGAGTCAGAAAAATGGGAAGACGTGCCGGACTATATTAAAAAAACGTTTGACCGGTTGGGCACGCCAAAAGCGGAGCAGGAGTACTTGGCTGGTGTAAAAAATCAGTTTGACTCCGAAGTTGTTCAAGGAAGTTTGCAGGAGATGTGGTCGAAGCTTGGTGTTGTATTTTTATCTATGGATGAGGGATTAAAACAATATCCTGACTTAGTAAAACAATACTTTGGAACGATTATTCCATTTGGAGATAATACATTTTCTGCATTAAACACAGCGGTGTGGAGCGGCGGAAGTTTTATCTATGTACCAAAGGGTGTCGAAGTTTCTATGCCATTGCAAGCATACTTTCGTATTAATGCGGAACGTGCAGGACAGTTTGAGCGAACCTTGATTATTGTGGATGAAGGGGCAAAAGTTCACTATGTGGAGGGGTGTACCTCTCCGACATACTCAACATCGTCGTTGCACGCGGCAGTTGTTGAAATCATCGTGAAAAAGGGTGCGCGCATGCAGTACACGACTGTGCAGAATTGGTATAAACATGTGTATAACCTTGTGACAAAACGTGCGTATGTTGAAGAAGAAGGCGAAATGATTTGGACAGATTTCAACATGGGTTCGAAGCTAACCATGAAGTACCCCTCGTTCATTTTGGCGGGTAAAGGTGCAAAAGGTGAGACTCTTTCGATGGCCTTAGCTGGTGAGGGACAGCATCAGGATACCGGAAGTAAAGCAATTCATTTGGCTCCGTATACGTCGTCAACGATTATCAGTAAATCGATTAGTAAAAGTGGCGGACGAACGACCTATCGTGGATTGGTAAATATCGGGCCGAATGCTCATGGAAGCAAAAATAAAGTGGTATGCGATGCTTTGTTACTAGATCCGCAGTCACGCTCAGACACATATCCAACTGAACGCGTGTTTACAAATGATGTGTCGTTGGAACATGAAGCAACAGTGTCAAAGATTGGCGAAGAGCAATTATTTTATTTAATGAGCCGTGGGTTGAACGAGGAAGAGGCAAGCAAGATGATTGTTCGCGGGTTTGCTGAGCCGTTGATTAAAAAGTTGCCACTGGAGTTTGCGGTTGAAATGAATCGATTGATTGACTTGGAGATGGAAGGATCAGTGGGATGAAAAAGATCGTTGATATCTCTGGCAAAAAGGGTGTTGTTGAAGTAGTGCTAGATCGCGAAGGCATGGAGGTGGAGGTTGTGGGAGTGTTTCGCACGAAGGGTCGCGAGCGGCATGAATTGTCTATCCGCATTATTCATAAAGCAAAGCGAACTTCTGCAAAAACAGTGCTGCGCGGTGTGGTTGAGGATCAGTCATTTTTGAAACTGGTAGGAACGATTGTTATCGAAAAAGATGCTCAGCAAACAAACTCGTTTTTGAAAGAAAACGTGTTGTTGTTATCGCCAGACGCAAAGGCAGAAACAGTTCCTAATTTAGAGATTCTCGCAAATGACGTAAAGTGCTCGCATGCAGCAACAATCTCGCAAATTCCTGAAGAGCATTTGTTCTATTTAATGAGTCGTGGATTAACGAAAAAACAAGCAGAACAAATGATTGTGGATGGATTCTTAACGATTCCGGGATTACAGGAAGCCTAGTTGTTTTTTTAGCACCAACCAAAACTTTCCAAAGAATGAAGCGCGAGTGTACGCAAGCCAGTATCGGTGATCTTTTTCGTCGCGTGTTCCGGGATTTGGTGGTTTTACCCAACAGGAGAGTACAACCCATTCACCTTTTGGATTCGGTGCTGCAACGATCGTGACCGTTTGTTTTCCAATGTGTTTTAGAAATGTTTTTTGTCCGCTACTAGAACTTCTTTTTACGGAAGTGGGATGTGCTATTGCCTGTTCAATTTGAGACATCGTGATTTTGCGGTCTTGAAGACGTTCGCGTGCGTGGTTGGTGAGGATGATATGAGGCACTCACTAAGTATACATTGTGACTTTGATGGGAGATACGGAATGCCGCCCCCTTGCGGGGGCGGCAGACACGTGTTAAAGCCTATATCGTTATGGAGTTTCCACAGGAGTTTCGGTGGGCTTCGCGGTCAGAACCGGAGTAGGAGGAACAACCCCGCGGAGGATCACAGACAAGTCTACGATCCCTTTGCGATCGATGTATCCCACATCTTTGTTCCACTCATTCAACGCCACCTCTTTGGGGGTAAGCGTTAAACTTGTGGTCGAAAGATAGTAGTCCAAACCGCTGCCCGACCCGGGTTCGCTGGGGAAGTAGAACCCCAGTGCGCGCATGCCAGACTCGCCAAGCATGTTCAACAGCTCACGCGCCAGGATGACATCATCCCACCGTGGGTCGCCCAACGTTGAAAACGCGATGCCGCCGGTTGAGCCCAAATCGAAGGTAACATCTCCGCTTGATTTCACGTCACTGCCGTCTACTTTGCCTGTTACGCTGACCGTACTGCTGCTCGTGATCTTTTTCAGATCGCCGATAGCATGCACAGCCATGAAGACGTGCGGGATGCCTGCGCGGAGCTTGGGGTAGAGCGTGACCCACTGCTTGCTGGCGGCGATTCCATCTGCTGTCGTGCGGTCATCCGAGAAGATGTAAAGCGTACTCGGAACCGGCGATATTTGGGGTGTCAGGAGGAGGATTGTGTAGTACGTTTCCCCTCCAGCCAACTCATATTCAACGCGGGATAATGCACCCGTGCCGATGAGGTTGGTGTTTGGCGCCCGCCCCCACGTATTGTTGTACGTGAGCGTGATTTTACCAAAAGGCTGGCCGTCTTTTTCAACGACGAAGCCGGTTTGGCGACCGATGACTTCTTGGAGTGAGTCGCGGTCAATCACGAGCAGATTCGGAACGGTATAGGTGGTGGACAGAGAAGTCTTGGTCGCCTCTAACGCCTGAGTTACGAGGTCAAACGCGCCTTCTCCGTTTTCCCAGAACCCCCACTGCTGATACTGTTCGGGGAGAATCTGCTGGGTTTGAGACCACCAAGTTGCCGTCACCCCCATTGCCAGGATGTCGGTGCTCGTTGTCCCATAGCGCTCAGAATATACAACTTTCTGGAGCGTAATGGGTTTCGTTGCGTCGCACCCGTTGCTGTAGATCAGAGAGAGCTTGCTCCGATCGATGGGGTACACGCCCGCTTTGGTGAAGAGCTGCAGGATCGATAACTCTTTGACCGACAGCTCAATGTTCCCGCCACAGATTTGGGCCCCGCGCCCGTAGTATTGCGCTACGGACACTTGGCCACCAAACCAGTCACCATACTTTGAGGTGATGCTGGTCCCCGAAATGGCGGTTTCGAGAAGCGTTACCTTTTCATACTCAACTCCACCCACACCCAGAGCCGTTTGCCCGTATTTCACGTCGATTTCGGGGCTGAGCAGCTGGAATTGTGCCGACTTCGGATCTACGCTTCCCATTTGTTGCAGAGCAACGTTGTGGGTCGAGTAGGCCGGCGGCGGCAGGGGGTTGAAGTTGTTCTTATCCGGCTCCGCGGTTGGCGCCGGTGGCTCTCCTCCCAGACACGCTGCCAATAACAGCGAGAGGGCAATGAGGAGACTGAGGGACTGCAGTTTCTTTTTCATGATTCTTTCTCCTTGAAAGATTGGATTGCAGTTCATCCTCCACCCTTTGTGGATTCAGACTGCTTATCTTGGCATAAAAAAGATTTTGCCTAGATAAGCAGCCTGATTCACGAACGATATAAACTTGTTAACGTGCGATTGTTCTGAAAACGAAAAATGGATCGCATTGATCCACCATCATTTTCAAAACGTGTGAATTATACCAGAATTATAGGTTAAATAAACAGTAGGAAACTATGAAGTAACTATATCGCCCGCGCGTACCGTTCACGTGAGGTTCGCAACACTTTTTCGCGGTTTTGATTCGCAGATGATGCCAGAGGTAAAGTTGTCGCTGGGAACGGTCTGCTGGCTCGTCCGTCAATCAGGAGTTTAAGCACGGTCTGATACCTTCCCAAAGACACCAAATCTTCAACCGAGTACAGGTTTTCAAACTCGCGTTGCATTCTTGATGCATCGTCTGCGCCCATTAAGAAGCTGGTAATAGTGCCTGCATTTCCAAAGATTGCAGACTGCACTTCCTCTGGAATTTGGGCAATATACTGGTTGGACAACGTTAAACTCAACCGGTACTTTCGTGCTTCGGAAAGAATCTTTACAAAGCTTGTGGTTGCGAAATTTTGAAACTCGTCAATGTACAAGAAGAAATCTTTACGGTCTTCTTCCGCCTGGTATACGCGTCCCATGGCGGCCAACTGTATCTGGGTAATGACCATCGCACCCAGTAGCGCGGCGTTGTTTTCTCCAAGTTTTCCCTGGGAGACATCCACAAGCAGGATCTTCCCCTGGTTCATAACGTCCTCGATGCTGAAGGAAGATGTGGTGTTGTTGACGACGTTTCTCACCAGAGGTGATGTGACAAATTGACCAACCTTATTCAAGATTGGAGAGATGGACTCCTGGCGGAGTCGTTCGGTCATCACATTAAACTCGGCTTCCCAAAAGTTCTTTAGAATAGGGTCTTCGAGCTCCTCAACGATCTTTTCTCGGTATTTTTTGTCGGTAAGCAGTCGAAGGACGTCATCCAGTTTTGACCGGCGTTCCAGCAGGGTTAGAAGAGAGTTTCGGAGGATGTACTCCAGGCGTGGACCCCAAGATTCTGAGTAGAGTTTGTGAAAAATGGCAACAATTCCAGAGGCAATCAGCTCTCGATGTATGACGCTGCCACCTTCAAACAGGTTGAGTTTTACAACTGCCTGCGGGTCGGCTGGATCAAACACAATAACATCGTTAATTCTGTGTTTTGGAATGTAGTTTAGAACAGTATCGATAAGATCGCCGTGCGGATCAATAACTGCAATACCCTCGTTATGCTTGAGGTCGTTGATGATCATGTTGGCAAGTAACGTTGATTTACCTGTACCGCTTTTACCTAAGACATACATGTGTCGACGTCGGTCATCCTTTTTAATGCCAAAGATTTGTTCCGTGTTTTTATACACAGTTTTTCCAAAAAGGTTGAGTCCATCTTTTTGATCGTCCGGCGTGTGGGTGAATGTCGGAAGATTTTCCGGTGGTTCACCTAACAACGTTTTACCCCACGCGATGTTATTGATTATGGATAACTGCTTACTTGGCAGATGAAACAACGTTGCAAGTTCCTCGAGCGATACGTATGTCGGACGAAGGAGTGAGTATGATTCTTTCCGCGATATAATCTCGTTAAATAGTTTGCTTTTTTGTACAAGCGGAACCTCTAATTTTAAGTGGTTTGCGGGCGATTCATATCCGCCGAATGCCTCGGTGAGTGATCGAAGCAGTGCGTTTGCGTGCTTTTGAGTTGGAGACGCAACAATAATACGCATCTCAATTTGAAAACCTGGTTGTTCAACTTTGTGCTGCACAAGTTGTTGATACGGTTTTGGTGGTTGGTCTGGAGTCGGTTGCGCCCATCCTGCACGCTTCCATCCGTCTCGCGCTTTACGAATATGAAACTGAACGAGTGCGCGCTCATCATCGTGAAATTTCGAGAGAACAGACAATACAGATGCAAGCGGGTCGGTTGTACCACTTTCTTTAAATGTTTTGAGCGGGTAGATTGATGGAGCACTAAGTTTAAGTGTTCCCACAGCATACGGCGAGGTTTTTGAGAATGGGGCGAGGGGATTGTGCTCCAACTTCTTAATGAGAATTTCCGGATAGTTTGCAGTGAGTTGGCTTGAAAGATACTTTTCCAAATATTCTGGGATCGTTGCGAACGCATAAATGGTTTGGCCGATGCTGGCATATTCGAACACGACAGACTCCCCTTGCTTCCAAAAAAGAAGGGGGTTATCCGGTGGGTTGGAAAGTGTCGCGAAGAGTTGCGCGGCCGCATCAGGGCCGGTTTCACTGCTGCGAGCAGTGCGAAGTTCTAGCGTGACATGTGATTGTGCAGGCATATTTCCTGGTTTGAGTATACCGTATTTCAAAGAAAGTTCGTACGAACAGAGCAGCTGAAAGTGTGTTTGACTTCAACGTATAAAAAAGGTGGAGGCCGTTATAGCCTGCCTTTTCCATAAGAGGTCTTTACACTTTTGGCCGTCGATTTCTGCCACTCTGTTCGTACATGTGTTAGTTCGCTCGCTCCGGCCACTGAGGCCGGCCGATGACGAAGATCGCGATGATCCCCACCAAGATGCCAAAGAAACCCAACGCGCTGTTCGCGTAAAAGTTCACTGTGGCGAGGATCAGAATCAGCGCCATGGCGGATAGGCAGAGAACCCATCTCTCTGCCACTTTCGCCAGCTGCTGATTTTCACAAGTTTCTTCCGCGACGTATCGAGCGGCTACGACCGCAGCGATAGCGAGGAAGACGATGTCGGTTGTAAGGATCTGCACGCGGTACTGCGGCGCAAATTCACGCCATACCTCTGGGCTAAATAGCATGAGAAGGCCCAGGAGTGTGGTGGTCGCCACCACAAAAAGTCGCACGTACTTGAGGTTGTTCGGTGTCTTGTTCATTGTCGTATCTTACGACGGCCTCCCAGGCATAGATGGTCCGTATCCATGACTCGGAGTCGGTCGTAAGAAGTTGTTTATTAAAGAACAATGGGAATTATACCAAAGATTATAGGATGAGTAAACACCTGCGGGAATAGGAGAATCAATATTTTTTGGTTAAGAAATATTATTTCAGCACAACAAATTGGTTGATACCGGCCAACCTCGCAACTGTGGCGCGGTACACATTTTCGATATGTGCAGCAACTTGTTTAGGATTCATCTTTAATCTTTTCCCAAACTCATGTGCTGCCCAGCGATCGTAACTAAAAATGCCGATGCCATTACCCATTGCTGCATCCGGGTCAATAGACTGACCCCTTTTGTCGTTAATGACGGCAAATGTTGGTTGATGTGAACCAGTATATGTGGTCACTCTTCCGCCGTACCCATTCACTCGAGCTAAGCGTTCGGCGGCTGGCACTGCTTCCACAGCATGCACGGTTCCGGGTTCAGTTTGAACGAGCTTTGCGTATCCGCAACCTTCTTCGCCATGATGGTCATCAATGTGGGCACCGATTGGAACGTTGTGGCTGTATACATAGTCCCAAGCTTGTTCTTCGGTGAGTCCCAAAATTGATTTCACGGCGTCGACCATACCATATACCGCACCTGGGATTTCTACACCATTTTCTACGCCATCACTCAAGCGCTCGTCAACACATTCAATAACGTGAAGATCTGCTTTTCGGAGATATTCTTTTGCTTGTTCATACTGTGATTTTGGTTCCATATCAACCTTCTTTCTACCTGAGAAAAGACTTCCAAAGCCTGCCGAATTTTCCCCGTTTCTACCTAACATACTGTGTATTCCTTTATCTCACCAATAATATCGTTCTTCTTTTAGGAATTATACAAAAAAAACCTATGATATCAACCTCATTATTTCAACGGGATCTCAAACATAAAGGTGCTGCCAGTTGCGCCGGATTC
>DATEVM010000043.1:0-2432 GCA_035281785.1 Patescibacteria group bacterium | reverse complement strand
GCACACGCACGTCAGATTCAATTGCAACAATCAGCACATCTCCACATTCTTTCGCTGCGCATAGATATGCTTTATGTTCCTCGTGCAATAAATCGAATACGCCAGTGGCCAACACAATCTTTTTCCCTTGGCTTCGCGCTTCAAGCACTCTCTCCACAAGTGGATGCATTGTTGAACTTGTATAAAACGAGGATGACATGCGGATATTGTATCTCTTCTCTGCAATATTACAGTCTTTTTTCATATTCACGAATCACCTGATCTGCTGTAGAAACAGGGAAAAACGTTGCGACGTGATATGAAAGTTTTTTTGATTTTCCAATATGTTGTATCCAATGAAAACATTTCTCAATGAATAGGATGTGGAAGCTTTGTGTTTGTGTGGTTTTTTTTGCAATACGACAATCTATAAATTGCTCAACCCAAGCATTCTCGGAAAGAAAACGATCAGATACATGGTGTTTGTCTAACAAAGGTCGTGCCTGCAACACCTCATGCGCCGTATATAAGTTTCGCTTATCTTTAGGAACGGTAAGCCCATATTCTGAAAGCCACAAATTAAAGCACCAAGTATTCGCATCAGCGGATGTTGCATCCCCCCGATAAAGTCGTTTGTGCGTGTACATTCGAAGTAACTTTGCAATCATCACGAGTAGAAATCTTGAGGTCCATAACCATCCTGGTTTTGTAACGATAAGAAAGTCTATGTCGTCTTCAAACCGCACGTTTCCTACCGCAAGTCCTCCCGTAATAAATACTGCTGATACTGTTGGTATATATGCACAAATGCGACAAACGAACGATGTGCGACGAAGTTTATCTTGATAAAAAACTTCGTTGCGTAATCTTTTCGTTACTAGTTTTTCTCTCCCTCTCAAACAGAAATACCCATGAATGTGTCGCACCCTTTTTTCTATTATTTTCTCTGAAACAGGCGCACCAACTTTGATTGAAAATTTCCGCATTTCATCAAGCGTAATGGGAAAATCGAACACGTCTGAATAGCATATAGCACGATACATCGCATTAGAAAGCTTCATAGAAATGATTGTACGCTATTGGGCAGCCTGCTGAAGTACCTGCGTTACACCCAGCTCTGTTGTTGTAAGCGCTTCTGCCGCCGTTACCTGCCCTGCATTTACCGCATTAATTGCGTCTTCATAGTACTTTACAATTTTGTCATTAAATCCGTTGTCAAACGTTCTCGAAGCCATCCACCATGATGTCGCCTTTGGAGCATCGCTAAGGTACGCGGCAGCGTATGGATCTGTTGATAGAAGACTTGCCATGTCTTTTCTGGGATATATTTCACCAAAAAGGCGCGGATGTTTTTGCACTGCTGCATCATGAAGTTTTTGTAGCGTATCTTTTTGAGAAAGGTACTTAAGGAACTTCCAGGAGAGATCCTGATTCTTACTCGTTTTTGACACACCCTCTACCCAATAACTTGCCCAAGTAACACTTGTTCCCGGAAGTTGTGGGACTGGCGCTATAGCAAATTGAAGAGCCGGGTTCAGCGTTTTCACCTCAAAGGCCCTCCAAGAAGGGGCGAGCATCATGGCAGATTTTTCGGTCGCAAATGCATATGTTGAACTTGGTAAAGTGTCGTCCCAAACACGTAAAGACTTTGCAAAATTTGTATAGTACTGCACGCTTTGTTGCACAAGCGGTGATGACGGCTTGGACGGATCTCCGCCATTTTGGAAAATGAGTAACGCTAAGATGTCTGAAAAGTTATCAACGTTTCCCGTTGTCCCCAGTGCAACCCCAGCTCGATCAATTGCCCCACTTTTTGAACGCACTGTTAGCGTTTTTGCGGAACTCTCCAAATCTGCCCATTGTGTTGGAGGCGTAAGGTTCGCAGTTTGGAAAATTTGCGTGTTGTAGTACAACCCCAATCCGTCGTACATCAGCGGAATTCCTACAAAACCAGATGTTGTTTTTAGTTGTGTTGCGGCGATGGGATAGAACGTCTGTTCATATTCTTGTTGCGACATCACACTTGGAGGAAGAGTGGAAAGGTCGCTTCGAAGCATTGAAGCCCATGTTGCGTGGTATCGAAAAATGTCCGGCCCCTGTCCCCTTTTTAGCGCATCTTGCAACCGCTCTCGGTATTCCTTTGGAGACTGCTGCACATAGTTCACAACAGTTCCCGGGTTTTGTGTTTGGAAATCTTTAATAATCTGATCCATCACTGGACTTGGCTCCCAAAGCCCCCAATAGGTTATTGTTGTTTGTTTAACAGGCGCCGGCGAAGTCGCAGTCCTTGTTCCTGTAGTTGTTGGTGTTGTTGTTTGACCAAGACCAAAAAACTTTGTGGCTGCAAACCACACAAGTCCCAAAAGCGCGAGGAGCCCCAACACAATTGGCAAAAATCGAAACGGAGACTGTTTAATGTCGGCTGGTTTTGCCTGTCGCATAACAGTTGGTTG
>DATEVM010000042.1:0-4874 GCA_035281785.1 Patescibacteria group bacterium | reverse complement strand
AGGGGAAAGCAACGCAGTTTGTCGGAGTCGTGCAAGATATTACAGAACGAAAAGAAATTGAGCAACGAATAAAAAAATCTGAAGAACGATTTCGCAAACTCGTTCAGAATTCTGCCGACGTTGTTCAACTTGTCAATAGAGATGGAGTGATCTTGTACGTAAGCCCATCCGTTACCCATGTGCTGGGGTACCAACCAGAAGAGATGGTGCATCGTCCTTCATCAGATTTTATTCATCCAGACGACATGGTTCTTATTCATGAAAGAACGCAGCAGTTTTTACAAGGAGCATTAACCATTCCGGGGTTTCAACACAGAATAAAGCATAAAAATGGTCATTGGATGTGGGTAGAATCTATTGCGCAAAATCAGCTTGCTGAGCCGGGTATTGAGGCAATCCTGGTGAACTATCACGACATTACGGAGCGGAAACTTGCAGAAGATAAACTTAACAATGAACGAGAATGGTTTAAAGCGCTTATTCAGAACTCAAACGACGTTTTCGAACTTGTTGGAAAAGACATGCGTGCAAAATATGTTAGTCCAGCGGTAACAAGACTGTTTGGGTTTAGTCAGGAAGAGTTCTTAGGTGGACTCTTAGGGACTCGCGTGCATCCAGATGAACAAGAACGGGTAAGAGAAGAAATAGAAGATCTCATTCAACATCCAGGCAAAGTAATAACGGTGGAACATAGGGTTCACCATAAAGATGGCCGTTGGATATGGATAGAAGTAACAGCAGCAAATGGGTTCGCAAATCCATCAGTAGAAGCAATCATCTTAAATTTTCATAGAATTAACGAGCGTCACGAGGTTCAGGAACGGGAAAATCAGTTTGTCTTGCTTGCTTCGCATCAACTTCGTACCCCCCTTACATCTGTCCGATGGTATGGAGAGTTGTTATTAGGCAAAGCAAATGAGCTTCCAGTTGAGCTGCGGGAATATATTGCAGAAATTGTGCATTCTAACGAGCGAATGATTCACCTCGTGAGCTCGCTTCTTAATGTATCTCGTGCTGAACGAAGCCCGTTTTCCGTAACCCCTACAGAAGTAGATGTCATATCCCTGATAAAGGATGTCGTAAAAGAGGCAGAAGTGCTTACGAAGAAAAATCACGTAACAATAAAAGAGCACTACAGTCCGTCTATTGGAACAATGATGATAGATCGCGACCTTTTGTTTATGATTGTCAGTAACCTACTCTCAAATGCGATCAAATATAACAAGGAATATGGCAATGTAGATATCGCACTGACAGAAAAAGAGAGCATGATTGAGTTGG
Source organism: Patescibacteria group bacterium (assembly GCA_035281785.1). Taxonomy (GTDB): domain Bacteria; phylum Patescibacteriota; class Microgenomatia; order UBA1400; family UBA12028; genus DATEVM01. Next base: position 3,593 of record DATEVM010000042.1, on the reverse strand, counting down.
CGATATCTGATACAGGCCCTGGTATTTCAGATGAAGAGAAGGATAAGATATTTAATAAGCTGTTCCGCACTGACAATGCTCGGCTTATTGATCCGGACGGAGCTGGTTTGGGGTTGTATATTGTGAAGCTAATTCTCGATAGAATAGGTGGATCGATTGTTGTGAAATCAACAGAGAAGGGGTCGACATTTACAGTCATTCTTCCAAGAATAGGTATAACAGCAACGGAAGGTACATGGAGATTGGCCCGATAACATATGCATAAACACAAAAACTACTCGGCTACATTAATAAACAAGCGTATTGTTGCGGATCATACATACGAGCATACGTTTTTGCTGAGTGGTGAGACAATGAAGTTCCAGGCAGGACAGTATGTGTGGCTCGTGTTACCAAACATGCTAAGTCCGGATCCGAGGGGCGATCGTCGAGCTTTTTCCATATGTTCTTCACCGAACAACGCTGAGGCGATAACAATTGCTTCTCGTGTAACAGACAGTGGATACAAACAGACACTTGCCGCATTAGAATTGGGAGCAAAAGTAGAAATAATTGGACCTTTTGGCTTTTTCACAATGCCAAATGAGCCCCAGAAACCTTTGGTACTTTTGGCTGGAGGCATTGGGATAACGCCGTTTTTCAGCATGATTCGTTGGGCGAGTGAACAGAAATTACCACAGCAAATACTTCTTTTGTATGCAAACTCTAATCCCTCAAGGACTGCGTATATTAAAGAACTCGAAACGTTACAGCAGCAGAATCCGTTTTTTTCATTTAAAGCTGTATACGGAAAAATCTTTTGGGATCACATACAGTCGTTCGTAAAAAATCCAGAAAAATCGCTTTGGTATACGTCAGGTCCCCGCGTGATGGTATGCGATGTTGCTGATGCACTCCTTTCACATGGCATCAAGGAGCAGTCGCTGTATTTTGACGAACAAAGTTGTCTTATTGAAAACGGTAAGGTTGTACGAAGCACTGAAGGTCTTAATCTTCAGTCGTTTCAACAAATTGTAGATGCAGCTATTAACCACATTACTATTACAGATACTGATGGAAAAATTTTGTATGCAAACAAAGCAGCAGAAGCCATAACAGGCTTCACATTTCAAGAGCTTCAAGGGCAGACGCCACGCGTGTGGGGCGGGTTGATGGAAAGAAATTTTTACAAGGGTTTATGGCACAGAATCAAAGAGGAAAAGAAGCCGTTTGAAGGCGAAATTCTTAATAGGAAAAAAGATGGTACGCGCTACACGACATTTGCCCGTATCTCTCCAATCCTCGATAAGCAATCTCATATACTTGGTTTTATTGGAACTGAAAACGATATTACTGAAGAGAAAAGGGTGCGAGGTTTCCTGAAACTTCAATATGACATATCTGCGCTTCTTATAACGGATGTTTCCGCTGAACAGAAAATGCGAGAAATACTTGAAAAACTTAGCGATGACTCAGAATGGGATTTTGGTGCGATATGGAGCTTAAACCGGGAGAGAAAACTGATTTGCGCATCTATATGGTGCAGGGGGGAAGCGTGTATTAGTGATTTTCGATTGGCGACTGAGCGCATGCAGTTTGAAAAAAATGTAGGTTTTGTGGGAGATGTATATAAAAACCCTCGTCCATTGTGGATACATGATATTCAACAAGAACAAGCATTTCTTAGAAAGAACGAAGCGAAGAGCGCAGACCTTCACACAGCGGTTTTTGTTCCGGTCGTGTTTAGAGGGGAGGCCATTAGCGTCATTGAGCTTTACACTCACATGGAGCAAAAAACTAATCCAGAATTTATAAGAATTCTTATGTCAATTGCCGACCAATTAGGGCAATATCTTACGAGGAAAGAAAGAGAAGCGGAAATAGAAATACAAACAAGGATTTTGACTGAATTGAATCGAAGAGACGAGGCAATTCTTAGCAGTTTAGGGGAGGCCGTTGTTGTTACAGATAACGACAGACGTCTTCTTTTTATGAACCCTGCTGCAGAACGACTAACGGGATGGAAACAAGAGGAGTTGCTTGGAAAAGTTTGGACATCGGAGATCGTACTGCAAACGGAGCAAAAAACAGAAGTTCCTTTGGAGAAAAGACCGTTACCCATGGTACTCTCTGGTCTTAAGAATCAAGTTCGAGCGTTGAACTATTCTTTCGTTCGCAGGGACGGTACGTCTTTTCCAGTTGATATGATTGCGTCTCAACTTTCGGATGCTAATACAACTCTTGGTGCGGTGCTTGTGTTCAGGGACATACAAAAAGAGCGAGAGATTGATCAGGAAAAGTCTCAGTTCGTTTCCCTTGCATCGCACCAGCTTCGAACCCCACTTACCTCAATTAATTGGTACGCAGAACTATTGTTGTCCGATGATCTAAATGACAAAGACGAGCAAAAGAAATTTATTCAAGAAATTCACAAAGGAAGCAGGCAGATGGCAGAGTTAGTTAATGCACTGCTGAATGTTTCTCGAATAGAATTAGGTACATTTGCTATTAATCCCGAAGAAATGAATCCACTGCGAATTTTTCACGACGTTCTCGTAGAGATCCAGGGGGACATCAAGGGAAAGAGCATACATATTCTTGAACGTCATGACGATATTCCATCAATACTCGTAGATGTACGACTTGTGAAAATCATTTACGAGAATCTTTTAACAAATTCTGTGAAGTATTCTCCTCCCGGCAGCAACATTGCAATCTCGCATAGCATTCTTAAACAGGGAAGTGATGCGGGAGAAAATCATATTGTTTCGGAAGATTCGTTGCTTATCTCCATTGCAGACTCAGGCTACGGCATTCCGAAGAAAGATCAGAATAAAATATTTACAAAAATGTTTCGAGCAGATAATGTTCGCGAAAAAGATACGCAGGGAACGGGGTTAGGTTTGTACATTGTAAAGTCAATTCTTGATTACTCGGGAGGCCATGTCTGGTTCACCTCGGAGGAGCAAAAAGGCACAACCTTTTATATAACAATTCCTCTCGCTGGGATGAAGAAGAAAGAGGGGGCAAAATTCTTGGAGTAATATTTGTTATGATAAAAGAAAACAAATAGAGATAAAGGAATAATTATGCCGAACATTCAAAATCAAATTCTTATCGTTGAAGACGAACGACCGTTAGCAAAAGCGCTAGAACTCAAGCTATCGCAAGCAGGCTTTGGTGTTAAAAGTGTCTATAACGGCCGGGAAGCAATAGATGAACTTGGGAAAGCGCCCGCCGATCTGGTGTTGTTGGACCTTCTCATGCCAGAGACGGATGGTTGGGAAGTGCTGAAATGGCTACACGGCAGAGGGATTAAAGTTGTTGTCATATCAAATTTGAATCAGGAAGAAGATGTACAAAGAGCAAAAGAACTTGGAGCAGAAGACTTTTGGGTAAAGTCGAATCTGTCGTTGTCTGACATTGTTGAAAAAATAACAGCAATACTCCGGAGGTAAACATGAAAAGAGTTCTCATTGTGGAAGATGACGAGAATTTTCAGAAGATGTATGCAACTCAGCTTGAAAAGTTTTCTGCCGAGGTTATTCCTGTCATGACAGCTCAAGATGCTCTCGCGTCTATCCGTTCAAAAAAACCAGATGTCATTGTGCTGG
>DATEVM010000041.1:0-7034 GCA_035281785.1 Patescibacteria group bacterium | reverse complement strand
AGAAAAAGCCGCTACAAGCCGTTATTTTATGGTGTCTTGCACCTTGGGCGAAATCAGAAGGACTTGTCTGGGCGGGTGTAACGACCATTGGAATATTCTTTTCCTATCCGACTATTCGAAAATATGTGTTACTAACGGCACCGCTTCTTGCAGCTCCGTGGAGTTTGTTTACAAAATATATGGGTTTGTCTTCCAGCCAATACTTTCGTTTTAATGAACTGTACGCACGTCCTTGGATAGAGTATGCAACCTATAGCATTCATTCATTTCGGGAAGAATTTAGGAACGTTGAGAAGTGGAACCTAACGTTTTATCTTTTTTTTGGCGCACTCGTATTTCGGATACGGCAAGTATTTAGTGATAAAGCTCTTTTTATTCCTGTTGTCGCTTTTTTTATACAGTTAGTTTCATACATGGTGATTTTTACAATAACCCCCGAAGAGCAGGCAACGTTTATTGCAGCCGCCGTTTCCCGTCTCACTCTTCATTTAGCTCCTGCTGCCATATGCATTGTTGTATATATGATATCCTCTACGGATAAGGAACTAGTGCATGGTGCAAAAATCAAAAAACGATAAGCATGTTATCTCGGTTGTGCTGCCTTGTCTCAACGAAGAAGAGACATTGCGAACATCTATTGAAAAGGCGTTTGAAGGAATAAAAAGGACTGGGTGTGTGGGGGAAGTTATTGTTGCAGATAATGGGTCTAAGGACGCATCTGCCGAAATAGGAAAAAAGGCTGGTGCACGGGTTATCAGTGTATCGCATAAAGGATATGGATCGGCGCTCATGGCTGGTTTTCAGGCTGCAAAAGGTGACGTACTCGTGATGGGCGACTCTGACGACACGTATGATTTTCGAGAAATTCACAAACTGTATGAGGTCTTTTTAACGGGAAACGATCTAGTGAGCGGGAATCGTCTGAAAGGAAACATTGATCCACTTGCAATGCCGTTTATTCACCGATACGTAGGCGTACCCGTCTTAACACTCATCCTGAATATCTTTTTTTGGACAAATATCTGGGACGGACACTGCGGTATGCGGCTGATGAGTAAAGGTGCATACAAAAAGATGAAACTCCAATCCACAGGAATGGAGTTTGCGTCGGAAATGCTGATACGAGCTAGTCGGGTTGGTTTAAAGACATCCGAAGTACCAATAAGCTACGGTCAACGACATACGAAATCGTATTCTAAATTAAATACTTTTAGAGATGGTTTTAGGCATTTATGGCTCATTTTCAAATACGCTTTCGGCATGGTGTAGTCACGCGATGTTGTGCGTTGTTCATGTGTGCATATTTCGTGCTTGTATTGTTTGTCCAGCAGGCTTCAGCGAGCTCGAGTGCGTATACGGTGGTTCTGAATCAGGTACGTGGGGATGAATGTTGTGACAAAGGTTCGTTAGAAGCGCTGAGTGAGTATATTCGTGCCGCTGAAACATATCATCTTTCGTCAACGTTCGTTCTTCGATATGACGCCCTGCGAGACGAGCGATATTTAACGGCTTTTCAAAATGCAAAGGAGCCGATAGAACTCGGCGTTCTTTTGGAAATAACTCCCCAACTTGCTCGCGACGCTTCTGTTTCATACAAAGGACCCGAAGAACGATGGTATAAAGCAGAGAACTCTTTTCTTTTGGGTTATACCAACGATGAGAGAAAAAAATTAATCGATACAATCTTCACTACATATAAAGATCGTTTTCGTTCATATCCCACAACGACTGCGGGATGGATGGTTGATGCCTGGTCTTTGCAATATTTGGATACCTCATACGGTGTGAAGGTTCACGAGATAACCCGAGAGCAATGGGGAACGGACAGTTATACACTTTATGGGGGACCAGTTCTTCTTCCTTATCGCCCCAGCAAGAATTGGCCGCTCATTCCCGCTTCTAATTTAGACGCTTCTTTACAAACAATGATTATTCGCCAAACAATACCAGATGCAATTCGTACCTACGGAGATCTTACGAGTGCTTATACGTCTCAACCGAATGACTATGGGCAACGTGGCGCATCAACATCGTATTTCAAAGATCTCTATGCTGACGCTCTTCACGCTCAACCATTCGGATTTGCAGTGGTAGGGCTGGAGAACTCCATGGAGAAGCGACACAGAGATGAGTTTATTCGACAGCTTCGTATAATTTCGGATGAAAGGGATGCTGGGAATACAACGGTTGTACGTACATCAGAACTTGCTGATCTTCTTCAAGATTCAAATGTACTACGACAGATTTCTGTTTTCTCTGCCAAGCAAGAGCGAGATGGACAATGGGCTGCTTGGATAGGAACACCTCAGTACCGAGCACGTATTTCGATAACGAATGGAGAAGTGGCGCTTACCGATCTGCGAATCTATGCAAACGACTTTACAGATCCGTACCTTGAAAAACCGACAGGAACACCGAATGGGTACTGGATTGCTCCTTTTGTTTTTGATGGATCTCGGTATTTCAGTCCCAAAAAAGTTGAACGTCTTTTTTCTTCTGATCAGGAAAAGAAAGAAGTCGGCGGGGATTTGCGCAACGAACGATTTTCTTTTCCCGATGCTTTGGTCTTTCCTGAAATTCAAAAATACACAATTCCAAACATTTCTAGCGAAAACGCAGGTCAACAAATCGCGCTTACCTATAGCACTCCAAAAAAACAAGAAATTCGCATTATTTTTACAGAAAGAGATATTCGTGTGGACTCACAAAACCCTTATACGTTAAATCGAAGAATTACACATACTGACCTCAAATCCCTCTTGGATAGTGGGGATGTTGTATTTCGTGAGGACAAAACTGCAGACAAAAACAACTACATGACAGTACTGTCTTTTGGACTAAAGGAAGGACTGTCTTTTACAGACTTTACCTACGCGCACTATTCGTTATTTCATCCTGAATCTACAGGATCTTTTTCGCTAGAACATTCCCAAGTTATATTCAAGGGGAGTCGTGCAATACTTGGACGTAATCCAATGAGGATTGTTCTATATGCGTCGGATACTCAGGGAAAACCAACTCGCCCCTCAACTGTTTGGATGAATGTTTTTCCAGGAGTTGGTACGAGCGTGTCTGTTCAGCATCCTGAGACAGTCCGGGGGGAATACTACATAGATATACAGAGTTTGACCACGGGTGAATTTACGCCGGTATTGTTGGTTGACGGTGCTGAAAAGACTCTTCAGAAGATTCGATTTGTGCAAAACTGTAAGAAAGAAATACTATTCTGCCTTCGTCATCCTTCAGAACTTCTTCAGTATATTGCGGCACGTATTGAAGATATAAGATATAAACGGTAGGTATAATAAGAAGATTATTTTATGGATATCTGACAAGCTTGATGCACTAAAGAAGCTTTTCTTCTGTTTTGTTTCACTTCAAGCCAGCGTTGTTCTCTCCAAGCGTCCGATCGCATCTCACATCGCACATTATTATCTACCAACAGATTTGTAATAATCTGCTGATCATCTCGAGCATACTGACATGCATGACATTTAGGATCACCTTTTTCAAGCTCTCGCGCGGGGCATTTATCTGTAGCTGCGAGTATGCAGATTGCAGCTTGCTCTGAAACAGATGCTCCTTGGAGTATCTGTTCAATAAAGCTGTCTGCTGTGTTCTGATCGATTGTGACGAGTTCGTGTAACTCGATGTAATTTGTCATACTTCCCTCAAGTCCGGGTATTATACTATACTGAACCTGTGCGGATTTTGTTCGATACACACCAACTCAACGCCTTGAATGTCTTCCGAGGAAGTGGAGTTTACGCTGATAACTTGCTTTCCGCTCTGCGTGGCGTACCAGAAGTTGAGATACTCCATCCTGGAGATCGGGGTGACGCAGATCTGGTACACTACCCGTTTTTTGACATATTTTTCCACACGCTCCCACTCATCAAGAAGCTGCCAACAGTAGTAACAATCCACGACGTTATTCCACTCGCTTTCCCAGCACAGTACCCTGCGGGTATAAAAGGAATGGCTCGTTTTCTCCTACAGCTATCCAGTCTACAATCCGTAAAAGCGGTCATTACAGATTCAGAATGCTCAAAGAGAGACATTGCAAAGTATCTCGGGTACCCCATTGAACATATTTATGTGGCGTATCTGGCAGCTAATCCATTGCTTGAACGCCCTTCGCCGGGAGAGTTGAAAGAGATTGTAGAGAAATACAAGCTTCCCAAGCATTATATCCTGTATGTGGGTGATATTAACTACAACAAAAATCTACCTCGATTTATCCATGCCGCCTCAAAATTACCGAAAGATGTGCAGGTTGTCATGGTTGGAAAAGCCTTGATGAATACGGATATTCCAGAAGGTAAGGCTCTTCATACTGCCATCTCAAAGTCGGGCATTGGTGAGAGAGTTCACTTGATCACGAATGTTCCGCGAGAGCCGACGGTAGATATGTCGGCAATTATGTCCATGGCTGCGTGTTATGTCCAGCCGTCCTTGTACGAGGGGTTTGGTCTTCCTGTGCTGGATGCGATGAAGTTGGGAGTTCCGGTTGCTTCCTCAAACACGTCTTCGTTGCCTGAAGTTGGGGGTACTGCTGCCGCATACTTTACACCGAATAATGAGGAGGAGATCACTTCCGTGATTCATAATGTACTTTCCATGCCCAATAGCGAACGACAAGCAGTGGTTCGTCGCGGGCTGGCTCAATCGAGAAGTTTCAGTTGGGCTAAGACTGCCGAACAGACGGCTGTAGTGTACAAGAAAGTACTGGAACGTTCATGAGAAGACTTTTTTTGTGGCTTCTTGTTGTTTTTGCCTTTGTTGGGGTCATCCGTCCATATTTGCACGATGGTTTTCCAGATACGCATGATGGTGTGAATCATTTGGCACGTATAGCAAACTACGCCGTTGCACTGCGACAGGGTCAGTTCCCACCTCGATTGGCGCCTACGTTTTGGGGTGGATATGGGTATCCTGTTTTTAACTACAACTACCCGTTGGTAAACATGCTTGCCGCACCTTTCCTTGCCATAAAGATGCCGGTTGAGTTCACGCTCAAGATACTCATGATTTTTGCTATCGCTTTTGGTGCGTATGGTACCTACAAATTGTTAACTGTTCTGGTGGGGAGTGAGGCTGCATTGCTAGGGACTGGAGCATATCTCACTGCCCCATTTTTATTTAACAATGTTGCCGTGCGCGGTGTCGTGGGGGAGATTGCCGCGTATGCAATTGCTCCACATGTATTCAATGCAGCGGTAATGGTCTGTAGAAGTTGGAACAAGCGCTCCGCAACATATTTGTTTCTTTCGTCCGCAGCATTGCTTTTAGCTCACAATATTTTTGCAATGTTTTTTGTTCCCCTGCTTGCCGTGATGGTTATTATCTGGATGTTACGTGAGAAAACTGAGTGGACATCATATTCACGCGTCGCGTCTCTCACTGTACTTGCAGTAGGTGCGAGTATGTTTTTCTGGATACCCGCTTTGTTTGAACAACAGTACGTTACGATTGCTCTTGTAAACCTCGTCGCGTTTTATAAAGATCACTTTCCCACGCTGCAGGAGATGCTTTTTGCTCCATTCAAGTCAGGACTCTCTTTTGCCGGACCGGTCGATACATTATCGTTTCAAATAGGGTGGATTTTTATCGCAGCTGCTGGGTGTGCGGTGATGGGCATCTTTGCGAAGGGAAAGAGAATACTTTCGTTGACGTTATTGGCATCTATGGTATTGTTTGTTCTGTTTCTACTACCGATAAGCACGCCCATTTGGGAACATGTACCATTTCTCACATTTACACAATTTCCATGGAGACTTCTTGCAGTTGTTGCACTTTTAGGAACGGGACTTACGGCGCTCGTATACAAAAATGGAAACAGCTCTGTTCGTTGGGTGTTTGCCGTACTTTTATTTCTGAGCGTCGTTAGTACGTGGAATAAACCGGTTTCTTCTTATATTCATCATGATGATTTGTATTACAAGACATTCGCAGAAACATCAACAGTTCAACATGAAAATAAACCGAGAACACTCACAAAAATTCCGGGCGATCTAAGTCCTCAGAAACCGCTTTTTAAAGAAGGCGAGATCATTTCAACAGAAGCTTGGAGTGGCTCGTATCATCGATATAGAATCTATGTTCCCAAAGAAAGTGAAGTGACAGAACCAACAGCATACTTCCCAGGTTGGAAAGTATATGTTGACGACAAAGAAGCGCCGATTACACATGAACAAGCCGAGGGACTTATACATTTCACGATTCCTGCTGGAGAACATCGCGTTGAGACGGAGTTTACACAGTTTACTCCAGCGCGCATTGTCGGAAATAGTATGAGCGCCCTATCTATTTTTGTGTTTATGGTGTTTCTTTTCAACGTGCACACGTATAGGAAGAGAGGTTTGTCATTTTTTGCTATTGCACTGCTTGTTTTGATATGGAGGTTAGCAACACAGGTGTTTATGTATCACCTTCCACTACTATTACAGTTCAAGCCAAGTTACCCCTACTACCATGCAATGTTGTTGCAATCTGGACCGTGGTGGCTTGTCCGATGGGCGGGCTTTGATGGTGTTCACTATATTACTATTGCTTTAAGGGGATATCTTGGAACGGCACTTATCCAAGCTTTTTTTCCACTTTTTCCATCGCTCATAAGTGTTGGAAAAACTGTTCTATCCGTTATCATTGCAGGCTTTACGCTTAATCACATTGCTCTTATCTGCGGGTTGTTTGTGCTGTATCGATTAATTCTCGTGGAGTATAAAGAGCGTGGAAAGGCAATAGGATTCTGGACTATTTTGGGGTTTCTCCTCTTCCCAATGTCATTCTTTTTTGTAGCTCTCTACACAGAGTCTCTTTTTTTCTTTTTGCTTGCTTTAACACTCTATGCTGCACGAACCAAGCATTGGTTGTTCGCAACAATCTTTGCAGTGTTATTGTCGGCAACTCGTATTAGTGGGGTGTTTGTTGTTCCAACATTGTTGATCATGGCATATCTTGACCACAAATCATCGGGAAACGCAGGATTTCCATGGAAACGATGGCTGCTAGTGTCCTGTTCAGCGCTCGGT
>DATEVM010000040.1:0-5848 GCA_035281785.1 Patescibacteria group bacterium | reverse complement strand
TACCGAAAGTGATCCAAAAGTTAGTGTTTGGAGATCAACGGGAGTAACAGTAGTGTTATCTGCGAACTCGCCGTCAATAATGTCTATCTGTACTCCTTGAACCAAACCCAGAACAAGGTTGAGCTGTTTTTGAACAAGGCTTGGTGAGTCTGTCAAAATAGAGGGATAAATAATATTCGACATATGTCGTACCAAATACAAGTATACGGGAGAACCCTCCGATGCGCCAACAGAGCTCAAAACATGCCTTATTTATAGCAAAAAAGTATCCGTGTCTTTGTTGTATGCAGCATTGATAGCTTGCATAACACCTGGGTCAACATCACTCCGAACATCTGAGTGTGCTCTTTTTGCGAGCATTCTATAGATTTCTTTATCGGTTTTGCCAAGACCTCTTGCTAAACGAACCGCCTCGTCCCAGGGAATTCTTTCTTTCAATTTTTGTTCCGCTTGTTTGCGGCGCAAAATAACTTCTTGTTCTTTTTCCTGAGCACGAGCACGAGCTCGCTGATCTAGTTCTTTTTGTATTGTCTCCTTTAACGCTTCTCGCTCATGCTCATCTTTTGCTTCCGCAAGTCGTCTCTCAGTTTCCTCTTGAGCCTGATGTTGAGCATTTCGTGTACGTGATTCTTCCCACTCCTTACTATTCCGCATCTCGGACTCGATTTCGTTACGGATCTCTTTTTTTTGAAGAGCAAGCGCAAATAAATCCTTTACGACATCCATCATTGAAAAACCGATTGCCGTGAGAAGTGCAATCATTTTTGCTGTGTGCATCGGACCCACATCGCCCTCGAACGAAGTTTGGACAAACCATGTAAGAAGCTCCGGAAGAGCTACAAGTGCCGCTGTGTTGAGCGCTTTCATCCATGGGCGCTCATTCCTGTCCCAATGCCACCCATTTTCGTCGTCAATAATAACTTCTTGCTCAACATGATTAAGAGCAACAACCAAAAAAATTGACAGCGCGACGCGCAGACTTGCCGCGCTCAACTGTGGCAAATCCGGCATAGAAAGCATTTCTTTTCCCAAAAAGGCTCCCGTCCCTAGTCCAACAGTTATGTCTGCGGCGATACGGTCTTTTGTGAAATTCGGGAAAAATGCCATCGTATTTACGGAACAAACTTTGTCTCCGCCTCCTGGTCTATCATTGCGACACGTCTGCTGTGCCGGGGTTCTATGGAAAAAGGCGTGGCAAGAAACACTTGAACTATTTGAAATGCCACATCCGGCAAAATCAAGTCTGCGGGCAGAACTAATACGTTTGCATGATTGTGTTCACGCGCATACACAGCATCCTCGGTCGTTCGACATTCTACGGCACGCACACCCCGAAATCTGTTGGCAACAATGGCCATTCCCCCGCCAGTTCTACATAACAAAATACCGGTGTGCTCTTCTGGTCTTTGCGCAACTTTTTTTGCCACGGCTTGTGCAAATTGAGGATAATCGTCATCTGGATTAAGCACCATAGCACCAAGATCTTCAAACATTACTCCGAAACTTGGCAGTGTAACCTTAAGCTGTTCTTTCAGCTCGAATCCTCCATGGTCTGATCCAAGGTAAATCATAATTATTCCTCAATAATAAGTTTGCCAGCCATGCCTAAAACCTTGTGACCGTCAAACGAACAGTAGTATTCATATGTTCCGGTCTTATCCGTAGGGATGTTCACGAGAGCCTCTTGTCCACTATTTATTATGGGAGTTTGTACGCGAAGTTCATCTATAACAAAACTATGTGTTCCACCCGAGTTTTTAAAAAGTACGGCAACCTTTTCACCTTTTTTTACCCGAATTTCTTTTTTATCAAACGTTACATCTGTACCCGTTACTTCTATGCGACGTGCACCTAATACTTCATTCGCTGTCGGGGTTGCCTCTAAAGAGGGCTGCTCAATCTGCTTTCCTTGACGCGTATATACAAATACACCCAGTGCTGCCCCCAATATTAGGATGATGATTAAGAGTTTTTTCATCGTTCCCCCCACTCTTCCGTTCAATATCACTCATGGTATCACAACCCAAGACGGGCACGCGACTCAGGATTCATCATGTCGATGATCCATGGAGGGTCAAACGTCAACTCAACCGTAATATCACGATCTATATCAACTCCAGGAAAATCAGACAATCCCTCCTTTACCATTGTTCCAAATACGCCAGCCAGAGGACAACCGGGAGTTGTTAAGGTCATAAGAATATGAATGTGAACTCGCTCCCCTTTTTCCGTTTGAATGGGAGATAACGACACGTCATAAATAAGACCTAAGTCTACAAGACCAATATGGAGCTCTGGATCCAAGATCGTATTGAGTTGTTTATAGACAGCAGAACGCGTAAGCCTAGACATGGAGGTATTGTACCAATTTGACGGGTAGTCCCGTTCTTCCCTTTTATTGCTCCAAAAAGCCCTCCGTGCGGAGGGCTTTTCTTTTTCCTTGCTATGAAGACAATTATGCCTTCTTGAGCACCGGCATGCCGGTTCTCTTGGTCTCAATGACCTTGTACCCATCTGGTACAGCGTCCATCGACCCATCGCGGACATCACGAGCAAAGAAATAGATCACTTGCACGCGACCGTTTTTGAGGGTCACTTTACGGGTGTGCAGATAGTAAGTCTGTCCCTTGCTGTTCTTATACGAGAATGCCATATATCCCTCCTTTTGGTTCGTTATGGCTACTTTTTAATTCTATACACTCTCGAGGTAGACTTCAAGTAGATCTTTACTCTTGCGTCTGAACCTCGGCCTCAAGTAGTTTTTCCTCAAGTACTGCGTCGTTTTTCAGTTCCTTAGAAACAACTACTACAAACTTTGAAGGCAGCAACTCCTTCTTCAATACATAGTCTAATACATACCCACCTTTTTCTATTCTCATACTACCAAGTTTTGTCTGTTTACCATCATCGGGTGTCAACCACACTTGGTATGCGCCAGTCTTTATAGAAGGAAGTGACGCGAGCACTGTAAGAGAAGTTTTCTCCGTATTCCAACGCACAACCCCATATGCGTCTGAACCTTCCACTGCTTTTAATTGTGCTGCCTGTTGTTCAGAAAGGCCGTATGTTTTTAATAAAGATTGCCCACGCTCGTCTAAAGAAACACCTTCTGTAAGGATCGACGGCTTTTGCAGGGCGATTTGTGATTTCCACCACTTGACGCCAAGATAGCCTCCAAGGATAAGGATAACGAATGCGGGCAGGAGAAACATTGGATTTTTGTTCATGTATTCTCCTTTTTTGATGATCTGATCTAGGGTACTATCATTTTAGGAGATTTTCAACTGCCGCCTGCAACTGGTCGATCTGCATCTTTTGCCCATTGAGGTAAAAAGTTGGAGTTGAAGATACACCCAATGCGCCCGCATCGGACATATCCTTTAAGACGCGTTGCTCAAATGTTTTTGTTTTAAGCGACTGCTGCATGAGCTCTGAGGGTATGCCCATAGACTGCGCATACTCTGCGAATTTTTTTGCTGCGTCATCGTTGCTCAGTTTTTCCCAATCAGATTGAGTCTCAAATAATACGTCGTGGTATTGCCAGAACTTGCCGACACTTGCCGCTGTTTCCGCTGCCAAAGCTGCTAGTTGCGCGTTTTGATGTTGGGGCAACGGGTAATGTCGATAGATGAATCGTACTTTATCGAGGTTTTTATCAACAATCTCTTTCACTAATGGCTGCACTGCCTTACATGCTGGACATTGGAAATCACTAAACTCCACTATTGTTGCCACCGGCTGCGCGCTTCCTGTTGCGTTTGTGGTATCGCCCACCACGCGCGTCATCTCTATAGGAGCATTCGCTTTTTTACTAAAAATAACCGCAACACCAACAACAAGCGCCAATGTTGCTAAAATTGTTCCTAATAATAGCGGGATGTTTTTCATATTCCTCCTACTTTGGCCAAACCTGTTCGCCTGTTTCAATATCCGTTACAACGATTGCTGCTGTTGGACAGCTTTGCGCTGCAAGTAGTTTGACATCGTCCAATTCATCTTGACCTATGATTACTGCTTTTTGTTCGCTATCGAGCGCAAAAACTTTTGGAGCAATGGCGACACACGAAGCAGCACCAATACATTTGTCTCTTAGGACAGTAACCTTGTACTTTCCTGTTGCGGTAGTATTTGGCTCCGCGGCGTTATCACTCGCTAAGTTTGATCCTTGTGTTACTGCCATATGCTTCTCCTTTAATAAAATTTCTCGTGGTGAATACGATCGTTTGAAACTCCCTTTTGGAGAAGGAATTTTTGAACATCATCAATCATCTGTTTGTTTCCACAAAGATAGTATCCTGCTTCAGGAACCATTGGATGTATTTCAAAACAATCGGTTACTCTTCCCCTGCAGAGTGGCCATTCCGCCTCTGCCTTGGAAAGGACGGGGTGAAATTGAAAGTTTGGAAAAGCTCGAGCAAGTTCTTCAAATTCATCAAGCCAACAAAGATCTGATTCGAGTCGAAGTCCCCAATGCAAAATGATTTTTCGTACATCCTTTCGAGTTTGGAGTTGATCTAGAATCATACTCTTAACAGGAGTTATACCGGAGCCCGTTGCAATAAACACCAGCGCTTTTTCTGAATCTCCTATCGGTGTTCCAGGTTGCGCGATAGCAAACTGTCCTGATGGTGCTGCAAACTGAACAACGTCACCCAACTTGAGATTATTAATATATGTCGTTCCTACTCCAAGCGGAGACATGTCAATAAGAAGTTCAATCGCATGATCCATTTCTGGTGACGACGCAATAGAATAGCTTTTTTTCTGCTCGGTTCCGGGAACAGAAAGAAGGATATATTGCCCCGCTGTGAAAACTATTCGTTTTGGCTCGATAAGTTCGAGGTGTAAATAGTGAAATTTATCCGTGAGCAATGTCGAGTCAGCAACGCGCGCAGTGAAATTTTGAATCGGCATGCAGGAAGTATATCACGTTCAATTTTTTCTTCGAAGGGTCTCTGGTCTTGCGGCGACATAAGAAATTAGAGTCTAAGAACGATATGTTTTTACAAAACTATTATGCACTCAACTGCTTAATCTGTTCTTTTTTAGCCTCAACTTGTTGCTGTACAAGCATTACTCCTTCGTATGGAGAGCCACAGTTGTGACAATTAGATTCTTCGCTTCTCGGCGTTCCACATGAGCTGCATTGTGTGCCGTTTTCAATCTCTTCTTTCAGAGTGAAGATTTCTTGTCGATCGGCTGCTTTAGCACGTTCAAACGCACGCACTTTATTCGTTGCAACTCCATTAATAACTCCTGCTATGCGTTTTGAAAGCGTCACGGTTCCCATCAATCTGCCTGCGGCTTGGATCGCTTCTTCCCCGTCCCTCATCGTTTCTGTTGCGGTATTAAGAAGTGACCCCAATGCTCCCAGGCCATCGTTTTTCAATGCGTCAACGGCAAAAACCGCTCCTGCTGTAAATTCGAGAGTCTCTTTTAAAGTGTCTTTCCCTTGTTCCCAAGCTCTTTGCACTTTGAGGCCTTCGGTAAAAACGGTCGTTTCATCACCCTCAGACTGAATCTGCATCGTGCACAACTCTTCTTTTCCAGAAGCAATTGTGATGATTGTTCCGCTCGCGGTCACAGAAAGGTTTTGCACAGAGCCCTTTAGTTTGACTTTTAGTGAATCGAGAAAATCACGAATGGACATTGGTGCGCGGTATGTAACTTCCTCGCCTGCGATAAGACTCTTAAACTCTGCAGCGCCGATTGCTGCTCCCAAACCAATTCCCGCAAGAAACTCTCCAAAAGGAGACTCTTCTTTTGTTGAAACGGGTTTCGAAGCTTCCATTGCGGCGATGCTTATTTTCCCTTTTATTACCAAAGGAAATGCCTGTCTAATTTGTTC
>DATEVM010000039.1:0-7208 GCA_035281785.1 Patescibacteria group bacterium | reverse complement strand
ATCCGACTGACTATGAGTATCGAAAGTGACGACACTTTTTCCCGACCTGAAAATAGTATCAATAATTGCCTGAGGTCCTTCTTCTATTATTTTCGCACCCACATGAACTCCCATCGGAAAGTTTTTCTTCATATCAGAGGAACTCATTTTGAATGAAGGGTCGTTTGCAAAAACTGACTCAGTAATTGGTTTTCCTTCTACAACATAAATTCCATTGATACAGAGACGGCCACTATGAGGAAAGGCTGGGGCAATAAAAATTGGACGATCGCGAAATACTTCTCTTAGTGAATTGACATCGGATTGGATGTGACCACGCAGAGTAGAATCAACCTTGAGAAAAATGTTGTTTGCGTCATATCGCCTGACGATTAAACGCAACTCTCCTTCAAAAAGTTTTGCGTGGGTTTCATCAGATTCATATCGGTTATTGAGGTCAAAAACTATGCTTGAGTTATTTATTTCACTCGAAGCAGAATTCAAAGCGACTGACGAACTGTATCCCCTTGAAAAAAAGGAACCCGCAACATCGAGAGCTCCGGTTGTATCATCCGCAATTGTGAGTATTTCTCTATTCTTCATCTTTGTTCTTCATTCTTTCGACAACAAAAGACACCAAGTCAAAATACCTATTTACTGAGTTTTCATTATCGAAATAAGCTTGAAAATAGACGTTATTACCCAACATCTTGATGCTAGATTTGATAATCACAGCTGAGTTCGTTGTAAATTTATGTTTATCAGGTCCTCCATCCATTTCCTCTAAACCATATAAACCAACTAAGACACCTCCATTGATTGCTTTCTCTAAATTACCAATGAAATCTGCTTTAGAAGTTTTTTTATTTAGTCTAAATCTATAATCAATAATTGAGACTCCTGTATGAGGAACAAGTGTGTAATTGACAGCAAAATTTTCATCGTTGAGAAAAGTGAGAAGCCTTTTTCCAGACAGTTCGAGGGTACACAGTTTTCTTGTAAGAGTATTGAGCTCTGGAAATTTGTACTTTGGAATACCATGAATTACATTCACGTCACTATCAGACACACCATACATATCATATAAATATGCAGCTAATGGCACGTACGCATTGACTGTGCATGATCCATACGATACGACTCTATGGTTTTTCTTATCAAAATTATTGTGATTGTATCCGAATATCAGTGTTGCTCCGGGGTTTTCTGAAGTTGCAGAAATGACCACCAATTGTGTGTTCCCCTGTAAAAATAACTTGCATTTTTCTGCATTGGTATTCTTCCCAGAACATTCTAGAAAAATTTCGGCTTTCCTCATCCAATCAATATTTTCATATTTAGAATTTGTATATTGAATATGGTGTGTTCTCCCAGATTTTCCTGTAAGGGATATCGTTTGCCCTTCGAACTTTACTCCAAATTTGCGAAAGTCTAGATCTGGGTCAGATTCGAGTAAATTCACAGCTGTTTTCACCGAGAGAAAGTCATCATTTATAAATGAAATGATAAATTGAGCATCATCACGATCAAGCCAATACTTCAACAAGTGTTGGCCAAAGCGTCCAAAACCATTTATTCCTGTAATAACTTTTTTCATAATTGATACACAATTATACAGAAAGTTATAGTTTTTACTGTAGAGGTTGAGTTTTAGAAGTGTGGGGGTATTCCTGTGAAAATGACGGGGATTCCCGCTAACAAGAAACCTGAGGTCAACTCGGATAATTTGTGGGCGAGGAGGGGGTCGAACCCTCACGGTATTGCTACCAACAGATTTTAAGTCTGCCGCGTCTGCCATTCCGCCACACGCCCATGTCAGATATTGTACTACGGAATTTCCAATCTAAAGGTATCGAGCGAAAAAAACCAAGTCCCTTTTTAATGCCATGGGGGCACTTCCGTTATTAAAATTATGATTCTCCTTGTCGTAGGTATAGTACGTTATGGGTTTATTCATACCCCTCATGCGCTCATAAAATGCCGTTGACCATGACTCCGGAACCTCCTCATCTGATGTTCCTTGGTGGAGCAGAAGAGGAGCGGTGATATCGCTCAAATAGGTATCTACGGAGTACCATGCTGCGTCATACCGATCTTGAAGTCGTGCTAGTTGTGATGTTAGATATGCACCTTTATCTGGTAATTCATCAATATACTGCAAAATCGAGTCCGGAAACTTGAGTGTCACCGGGGCCCACAAAGTCGTTGGATAAGAATATTTCGTTATTTCTAACACGGACAATGCAATCTGCCCACCATTACTGTGTCCCCAAATGCCAATACGTTTTCCATCGACTTGTCGAATGGTGGAAACTGACTCCAACAAATCCAACACACTAACCGCTTTTTCAAATCGAGATTCAAATATATTCGCTGATTCCGATGCAGACTCCCCGTACCCCAAAAAGTCGGGCGCAAATGTGATATATCCGTGTTCTGCAAACGCATCCGCGGCCCTGTATGTTCCAAGTCCCGTCCGATATATCTCTTTGTCTACAAACCCGCGAATGAGTACTATTGCAGGAAGCAGTCCTTGTTTGACCGGAATATTTGCCTGTCCTGAAACCTGCTTTCCATTACTTCGATATGTAAATAAGTATGACGTGTACATAGGCTTTCGCTCTAACACCCTCTGTAGTGTGATCTCGCTTTTTTGTGGAGTTCTCGCTCGTAGCGCAAGAAATGCGTATTGATCTAATGTACGGTGGTACTCCTCCACCACCAGCGAGGAAACTGGCATACGAAACGGTCTTTGCTGCATCCAAAGTGCATACCCAATGGCACTGCCCAAGGCAACCGATATCACAGAAAAAATAACACTCTTTTTCCAAAAGATCATTTGGGAGTTCCGACGGTAGCTACTTCTGTTTTTGTTGCTAACCGCCAAGTCCCAGGTCTTAACTCATTCAGTGAAAAAGGTCCATGCGAGACACGAATAAGTCGGAGTATTTGTAAGTCAAACTGAGCGCACATTCTCCGAACTTGCCGATTTCTTCCCCCCTCATGAATAGTAATACGAATCCATGTGTTTCCATGGTCGTGCTGTTCTATCTCGATTTCAGTCGGACCTGTTACTCCTTCTTTCAACAACACACCGGCCCGCATCGCATTCAGCGCTGTGTTGCCCGGTGCTCCCTGGATTAATACGCGATAGGTCTTTTGCATTTCGAACTTCGCATGTGTCATGCGATATGCAAGGTCGCCATCATTTGTAAGAATAAGAAGGCCTTCCGTATCTATGTCGAGTCTTCCAACTGGATACACACGCGGCGAAGAGGGGACAAGTGACATCACCGTTCTTCTCCCATCCGGATCCCGAGCTGTCGAAACGTATCCAACGGGTTTGTTTAGTATGTAATATACGTATGGAACTTGTATTGAAGAAATTTTTTTACCCCGAACTGCAACAACGTCTTTCTCGGGACGAATGCGGGTCGCTACATTATTTGTCACTGTACCATTTACCGTCACGAATCCATCTGCAATGAGCTTCTCTGATGTGCGGCGCGACGCAACCCCAGCATGTGCGAGAAACGAATGAAGTTTGATTGAGTCTGTCATATATACCGGTATTATATATCTTCGAGCGTTCTTGCCGATCGAACAGCTCCAAACAACAGAACGCTTCCCGCCAGAATGAAGGTTGCAGAAAACTGGTCACGATAAAACATGAATACTTGTGTGAAAAAAATCCACACGATTGTCGCTCGCTCGTACCAAAGATAGGCAACCGATCTTGAGCGTCTCGAACGAATCGCCCCTACAGTTATACAAGCAGCTGCAATCACGTTAGACATCAGTAAAAAGACTGATGACCACACAACCCTCGTATTTTCCACAACATCTTCCGCGCGCAAAAGTGCAGCCCATCCTCCACCGCGGGAAAGTAAAAAACCCCAAATCATAACAACAAACTGTACCAAAATCACAAACGCGTATCCCCAAAGAATCAACTGTAATGCTGACTGGAACCGGTGTTTGGAAGAAGCTAGCATGTATCTATTGCGAATGTCCCGCTGAAGTCTCATGAGGTAACTCTGCTGAGTTAATTCAACAAGAGTTGTATGATCTTTTGCATGAACTCTGCGCAATAAGAAAAATAGGCCGAGAAATGCAAGGTACACAATCACTGCTGTGGGCTGATAAAAATAGTTGTTATCTTTTGTAATAAATTTACCTATCTCATCAATAAATAGACCAAACCCCATTCCTCCCAGCAGAGCCGTAAGATATCCAGCAGCCCTTCCAGAGACAAGAAGCGCAATGAGTACGGCTGCTGTCAAAAACAGACCACCCCACAGTACGTGCGCAATGTGGAGACCTCCTGTTCCAAGTTGGGGATAGTTGAATAGGTGTAAATACGCTCGGGTCGCCATCACCATTACTACTGCTGCGATAGAAAAGTGTAGAAGATAATCGGTTGCGAATGTTCTTTCTGATAACGTGAGTCGTTTTTTCAGCATACGTATTTATGGATACGAAATGTACCGTGTGATCTTTGCACGCTGTTCTATCTCTTTTGTCCAGGACTCATATCGTTGTTCAAGTTTTTGGCGTTGAAGGTTCTCTCTAATAGTCTTACTGAGTGAAACCAGTTCCTCGGGTTTGGCACCCTTAGGAATATTGATCTTTTTCATTTCTTCGGTTATTTCGTCATTCGTTACCGAAATATCTTTTGCAATCATTTTTATGACAAGTTTTTGTACACGGATTTGTTCTATAAAATCCACCTTCTGTAAACCGCGTTCTTTGAGTACGTCGTCAAGTGTTTTTCCTTCTTCTTTCACTTTATCTTCAAACGTAGTGAGATCGTCTTGTACTTCTTTCTCTGTTACTTGTACATTTTGCTTGCGCGCTTCTTCTTCTATGAGTTGTTTGGAAATCATTGAACCTAGAACTGCTTTTCCGTACTGTCGTTCCAGTTCTTGTACCACCATAAGGCGAGAGATTGTTTTTCCATCTACTTCTGCTGCAACAAAAAACGAACGCTTCCAAACTACAGTAATTCCGAGCGCAAGTGCTGCAAGCACTAGAACGGATAGAAGGGTTAAAAGTACAGTTGTTAAAATATGGATACGCTTCATATGTGCAAGTATACCTGAAAAGATCTGTGAACGCGTACGATAAACAAATACTGTTCTAATCGGGGGTCGAAATCTTCTAAAAAGATGTGGAATGAGAAGTATCCTTGATTTTTTGTTGGACAGTTGACATGATACGTTCAGCCTATCATGATGCGAAAAATTAACAAAGAATATTTCCGGAGCGCGCTGTTTGGATTTGAAGACGCACTCGTCTCAACAACCGGCGTTGTTGTTGGTATTAGCGCCGGAACATCCAATGTTTCATTTGTTGTACTCGCGGCTATCGTGACTGTTATAGTAGAAGCATTTTCTATGGGTGCGGGTGAGTTTATGACTGAAAAATCGTTGCAGGAGCTAGATCGTTTTCGAAAATTCCGAACGTCCAAACCCTCTGTTGGAGCAGTATTGATGTTTTTTTCCTACTTTTCCGCAGGACTCATTCCAATAGTTCCGATCTTCTTGTTTCGATATCCTTACTCCGCTGCTGCAAGTACCGTGTTTGCTTTTATCGGACTATACCTTTTGGGATATGTAAAAGGAAAAGTGATAGGAATTCCTGCTGTCCGAAGTGGATTTGGAATTCTTCTCGTGGGAGGAATTGCAACACTCGCTGGCTTAATCGTAGGTCTCACTCTTAAGACATACTAAAGAATAATTCCGTCTTCCCGGTCGTCTCCGCCGGATGAAATTCCACTAGATACCCACGGGAGAATGTATACATCGCGCCTGTTTTCGTCAGACCCGACAAACTCCGCCTCGCCCCGTACTACTCGTTCATACGGTTGGCACGCCGAACATCCATCAGGTCCCTGGGGGCAGAGAAACCGCTCCAAACTTCTGGCGAGTTTTACTTGTTTCGCAATCTTGGTGACTATCGCCTGAGATTCTTCTAATTCGGGCAATTTCATAGGAGTTGGCTCGTCGTTTCGCTCCAGGTACCAATAACTGACACCCGTAATCGGTCGTTTTTGACAATAATGAGCCAAGAGGTGATAGATGGGAAGCTGCAATGACGCAGGACTCTCTTCTCCCTTACTTGTCTTGAAGTCGATAATCTGAACACTATCGTTTGGTTCGTCATAACGAAGCCAGTCAATCTTTCCACAAAGAATAATGTTATCTTGTTCGGAAAGCCAAAATTGCGGAAGATCCATGGGGAGTTTTACCGCTTTTTCTGCTAATGGCCCCGGATGCGCTGTTGCACGAGCGAGCATCGCTTTACCACGATCCTTATACCGTTCTTCCTGAGCGTTATCGGAAAATCCACCTCGTTTCCCGCTGATTTTTTTCCACGCATACTCTAATTTCTCCACAAGCGGAACATCAAAACGATGATCAACTGGTAGCTTCGACAGAGACTCAACAACCTCATGCACTGCTTGACCTAACGCAAGCGGGGGACTCATAAGTGCGATTTTTCTGCCTGTTTGCGGTTGCTTATACACATTTTTAAGAAAATAAGCACGAGGACAGGTTAAAAAGTCACTGATGGATGAGTATGAAAGCCAGACGGCAGAGTACTTATCTTGCGGCATACCTTTATTGTAACGGATTCTATTTGATCAAGATATGGCAACACGTTCCAATCATTTTTACTGTCTAATCCAGATGCCTCCTACCCTTACTGGGTTTTGCAAGACCGACGACCTTCCTTCTTCCACCAGGATTACGTTTCGGGATATTAAGTTTTTCCAGCATTGAAAGAATAGCCGACCCGCTTTTCTGCCAAAACCACCCAACCTCATCAGCGCTCAAGCCGACATCTGTATACCAGTGGATTAAAAATTTCCGAAGCTCTGAACTCTCCACAAAAGGAGGAGCGCCGTTCTTATTGATGTCCAATTCGTGTGGGTTTTCGCTGGATGATGGCATACGTTTGCAGAGCCTATTATAGTAGTGTGATTGTGTACAATACGCAAATGCAGTCTTTTTGGAGCACTCTCTCAAAGCCTTTTACCGTACTCGCCCCTATGGACGATGTCACGGACGTTGTGTTTCGCGAAATGGTTCGAACAACAGCTCGACCAGACGTATTTTTTACCGAGTTCACAAATGTTGAAGCGCTCTGTTCCGAAGGGCGAGAGTCGCAAACAAAGCGGTTAACGTTCAACGCAGGGCAAAAACCCACCGTTGCACAGATATGGG
>DATEVM010000038.1:0-3874 GCA_035281785.1 Patescibacteria group bacterium | reverse complement strand
AAGCCTCCCGCATCATCCGCCCGCCTTGCGCGTTGAAGGCGCTTGTGCTTCTGGCGGCTTAGCAATGTTAGCAGCAGAAGACGCATTGCTATCCGGCAGATACAATACTGTTCTTGTGCTGGGTGTCGAAAAGATGACGGATCATTCCAATGAAGTTGTAACCGAGGTTCTTTCCGGAGCAGCAGATAGAGAACGCGAGATGCTCAGCACTTTCCCAGGACTATATGCGTTGGTTGCTCAGTTGCATATGCAACGATATGGAACAACGCCGGAACAACTCGCTGCTGTTGCAGTAAAAAATCATCACAACGCTGTTCTTCATAACCCGCTTGCACAGTTTCACAAAGAAATTACGGCGAACGATGTTGTAAACAGTCTCATGGTTGCTAATCCCCTTCATCTCCTCGACTGCTCCCCAATCACCGATGGCGCTGCTGCTGTCATTCTTACAACAAAAAAAGTAAGGAATGCACCAGTCATTATTGGTCGCGGGCATGGTCAAGATTCTTTGACGTTTGCGGACAGGAAACTTTTAACTGGGTTTGAGGCTACAAGACGCGCAGCAACTCAAGCTTACAAAGAGGCACGCGTCACTGCAATAGATATCAATCTTGCCGAGCTGCATGACTGCTTTACGATTGCAGAGATTGTTGCGTACGAAGATCTGGGTTTTTGTCCCGAAGGAAAAGGTGGTTCGTTTGTTGAGAAACTTGTCGACGGCGCCAACAAAAAACACATGAATCATTCCGGTGGATTAAAGGCATGCGGACATCCGGTTGGCGCAACAGGAGTCAAGCAAATTGCATACCTCTCTTCACTTCTCCGCCAGGGAGTTGGTCACATCGCACTCTCACACAATGTTGGAGGGCTCGGCGCAACGTCGGTCATTCATATTCTCACAGACGGGAGAAGCCAATGATTGTATTTCGCACTACCTCACCAAAGTATGTCCGGCAGTCTAAAGACTGGAAATCATTGATCGGTAAACACGGAACTGTGCTCGCAGTAACACATATTTCCGCGCAAGGCCTCGAACTCACTTCGCAATCATCATATCCACTTGCACTTGTTGAGTTTACTGACAAAACAAAACAGGTTTTACCAGGAATACACGGCGAGACACTCACAACTGGCGATCAAATAACATGCGTTCTTAGAAAAATGAGAGCCAGTAATAATGAATTTATTATTGAGTATGGAATAAAGATTGCGAAATCACCAACTCCCCCAGAAAATCCCGATCTTCAAGGCAATAGACGGAACTCTAGACAACTTCCAGGCGGGGTTTCACACGGAGCCACAGGAAACTTAAACTCTCGCGCGCAAAAATCGCACAAGTAAATACACAAGCAAAAGCTGATACAGTGCAATTCCAACCGTAAACCACAACGCTAAAA
This sequence comes from Patescibacteria group bacterium, assembly GCA_035281785.1. GTDB lineage: Bacteria > Patescibacteriota > Microgenomatia > UBA1400 > UBA12028 > DATEVM01. The sequence goes on along the minus strand of DATEVM010000038.1, from coordinate 2,477 downwards.
ACAGCCAAAATCCCTGGTATGGGAACAGTGAAAATAATGTCAACTCCAGTAGTTTCCAAATAAGAAGCGATCCTAACCATAGCCCAATCGGTGAACATGTCATCCATAAAAATACTTTATCTCGGACGAGTTGACGCATCGTTGGATACGGATGAATAAGCTGTCCTTGCAAGATTTGAAAGACGCTGTATCCCATTGCCCAAATCTTATTTTTTACACTCATAACGCTCCTTCAAAACCGTCACGCTATTTCCCCACAATCATCATACTCACCAGATGAAACCAACGAAAAAACACAACAAAAAGCAATGCACTAACAAACCAAGATGCAGAAAGCACTGTTATGAAAGCGTTTGTAGCAAACCAGAAATTAATGGATCCAAACCACGATGGGAATAGCGTTGTTTCCATAAGAGCTCTCTGCTCTTTTGCCCGCTTTTGCAGCTCATGGAGAAAAACATTATTCTGCATACACCTCTTCAAATGCTTTTCTTGCTCGATAGAGCAATGATTCCGCACTTTTTACGCTGACACCCAAGACGAATGCTATTGCCTTCACGCTTTTGCCGTCTATATATTTCAATTGAAGCAGCTCTCTGTCCCTGGATGAAAGTTTTTTGAGCGCAGATCGAACCGCTTGTGCAACATCATGCACATCGATGACCTGTTCAGGGAGCAACGACTCGGCAAATGGAATGAGTTTAAGCACTTTCTTGGCGTATTTTTTACGGTAATAATCGGCCACTTCGTGACGGGCGATGGAACACATCCACGTCCATAGTGATGATGTCTCCTTAAATAGTGGGAGCGATTCGAGGCACGATAGAAACGTATTCTGACACAACTCTTGTGCATCCTGTGGATCGGCAATCTTTGTGTGAATAAAACGAAGAAGCGGCTGTTGATACCGTTTATACCAACGCAATACAGCTTTTTCATCACCACGACGAAGAGCTATTAAGTCTGAAAATTGATCTGAGCATCGCTGCATAGTCACATTATACCGTGTTATGATTGACGCATGCCGCGCCCTGCTCGACCACGTCAACTTACGATCAACCTTTTACCTCAAGATCCATTCTATGAAACACCGCTCGGTCGTGTGATGGCTTGGGCATCAACAATCGGTCGATATTTGGTGATTTTTACCGAGGTTATCGTGATCATCAGCTTTGCATCACGCTTCAAGTTAGACCGGGACTTAACCGACCTGAATGCAGCGATCCAACAAAAATCATTCATCATTGATTCGTACGGCAACCTCGAAAACGATGTCCGCCTTGCACAAAAGAAAACCGATTTTCTCATTCAACAGAAAACGAACTACAACGCACTAGAAATTCTCGACATCTTGGCAGCAAGCCTTCCTCAGGATGTTGCGTTAACGCTCGTTCAGGTGTATCCGCAAGAAATTCAAGTGACTGGAAGCGCGCTTACTCCTGAGGCAATCGCACAGCTTGTCCGACTTCTTCAACGACAACCCACAGTGAATGCCCTCTATATGGATCAAATTAAGAGTAACCAGCAAGGAGCAGCGGGATTTGAATTCAGCATGCGTATACAAATGAAGCCAAAAACTGCTGCTGCAACGAGGACATCATAATGGCATCAACATTAAAACCAGTGAGCGCATTTCGGGATGCAACCACAAAACAACTACAGTTGTTTTACCAAAAACCTATCGCAAAAGTGTCTGCCGAGTTGTTTGCAACACTTGGGGCAGTTATTGCACTTGCAGTCTTTGCAATTCGCCCAACGCTGCTAACCATGTCACAGCTCTTAAAAGATATTGAGGACCGAAAAAAGACAAGCGCTGATCTCACTAAAAAGATCGCAGCACTTTCAACATTGAGCACAGAATATCCCTCGGTAAAAAACGACATTGTTCTTCTCCACACCGTCATCCCAAGCACCCCCGACTTTGAAGGTTTTATGCGAAGACTGGAGCGCGTTGCCGCAGACAGAAGTTTACTCATCGTTTCTCTTCAGGTCGCAACGCTTCCAAAAGAAACAACCGATACGCAACGTGCGCCAGAACTCACAGCGTTTACGGTTTCCGTCAACTTTAGAGGAGATTACTCACAGGTTCGAGATGTGCTAAACGATTTACTCACCATCGATCGGTTTGTGACGGTTGATTCTATTGTGTTGAACGCAAAACGAGATGAAATTGCAAAAAGTAACGTCCTGTTAACAACAGTCAACCTCCGCATTGCATACTTCGGAACACCACCACAGACTGTTCGATAGGGAGGACAGAGATGAACAAAGCTGGCGAACAATCCACACTTCGAGTCCTTATTCGTCGAAAAATCATCCTTACAATGTTTGTGATCTCTCTTGCAGTGATCATTATGTGGATTGGAATCAGCGTGTACTTTTCTTTGCGAAAAGTGAATCTCCCTCCTAATGTGCAAAAGCAGCTGCAACCCCTCAGCCCCGTTCTCGACGCGAAAACATTACGAGAATTGCAGAAT
>DATEVM010000037.1:0-3852 GCA_035281785.1 Patescibacteria group bacterium | reverse complement strand
ATTCTCAAACCGCTGAAGGTCCCATTCGTCTTCTGAAAACGGCATGTTTTCCTCCGGTACTATTGAGTATATACCTTCAAAAATGCACTTGCAAAACCCGAAACAATCGTTTAGAGTGTATCAATCTTCCTGCCAAACAGCCGATTTTTCGGCATTAGAATGGCTAGAACTCGAGCACTATGACTGTATCCAAGATTACACAAGGCAAAGCTGACTATTCGGCATCCGATATTCGGGTGCTGGAAGGGTTAGAACCTGTCCGTAAGCGCCCAGGTATGTACATTGGGTCAACCGATGTTCATGGTCTTCATCATCTTGTCAAAGAAATCATGGACAACGCAGTGGACGAGGCAATCGCCGGGTTTGCAAAACAAGTGCATGTATACCTCACAAACGACGGCCACATTACCGTAACAGACGACGGTCGCGGTATTCCTGTTGAAAAACACCCATCTGGCGTGTCAGCACTCGAGGTCGTGATGACCAAGCTCCATGCCGGGGGAAAGTTCGACGAAAAAGCGTACAAAGCCTCAGGTGGTCTCCATGGTGTCGGCGCTTCTGCCGTCAATGCACTCTCCTCACAACTACGCGTGGTCGTAAAGAGAGAGAAGAAGTACTACTTCCAGGAATACTCTATTGGTGTTCCAAAAGCTCCAGTCAAGGATGTTTCTGAATCAAAAGTATTAGAAATGTTTCCATACCAATCAGAATATTTCGTAACATATCAAAACGGTACTTTAGTAAACTTTGTACCTGATACTACTATTTTCTCTACCACTACGTTTGACCCGGAAACTATTATTGATCTTATCCGTGATAGAGCCTACCTCATGGCCGGTCTGTATTTTCGCTTTATGCACGAAGGAAGCGGTATTGAGCGTCATTTCTATTTTGAAAGCGGTATTCGATCGCTCGTTCAGCATATCAACCGCGCTAAAAAACCTCTTCATCCGGTAATGTATTGTTCGGGCGAGTATCAGTCAGAAAAATTTCCAATCGGCGTTGAAGTTGCATTGCAATACAACGATTCATATTCCGAAAACATCAACTGTTACGCAAACGTCATTCACACGCCGGATGGGGGAACGCATCTTACCGGTTTCCGCATGGCACTGAATAAATCATTGAAAGATTACGCGCTGAAAAATGGACTGATCAAAGAAGAAAAAGAGGGTTTTACCGCAGAGGATTTGCGCGAGGGACTCACTGCGGTTGTGTTCATTAAGATGTCCGCAAACGAGATTCAGTTTGAGTCGCAAACAAAAGCAAAGCTGAATAACGTCGAGGCGCAATCTGCTGTATATCAGGTCGTGAAAGACGGCCTCGATTTGTATCTGGAAGAGCATCCAAAAGAAGCTCGTATTATTCTTGAAAAAGTGCTGCTTGCTGCCCGCGCCCGTCTTGCTGCCCGTGCCGCAAAAGATGCAGTGATTCGCAAAGGCGCACTCGAGGGGGCAATGCTTCCGGGTAAACTTGCCGACTGCCAAGAAACAGATCCTACGAAGTCTGAAATTTTCATTGTGGAAGGAGACTCCGCAGGCGGATCAGCGAAGCAGGGTCGCAATCGTAAATACCAAGCCATCTTTCCGCTTCGTGGAAAAATCCTCAACACCGAGCGCGCACGTCTCGATAAAATTATCGACTTTGAAGAGCTTAAAAATCTTGTCATCGCGCTTGGTACTGGTATTGGCGATACGTTTGCAGCAGATAAAGTTCGATACCACCGCATCGTGTTGATGAACGATGCCGACGTCGACGGTGAGCATATTACAACGCTCGCGCTAACGTTTTTCTTCCGTCACATGCCGCAGGTTATTCAAAACGGATACCTGTATATCGCACAGCCCCCACTTTTCAAGGTAGCAACAAAGAAGACTACGCATTATGCGTATAGCGACGAAGAGCGAGATGAAAAAATAGCAGAACTCAAAAAACTCGAGAAAACCGCCGTCATCAGCGTTCAACGCTACAAAGGTCTTGGTGAGATGAACCCGGAGCAGTTGTGGGAGACCACTATGAATCCGGAAACCCGTATTCTAAAACAAGTATTAGTTGATGACGCAGAAAAAGCCGACGCGGTATTTACCACCCTCATGGGTGACGATGTGCCGCCACGCAAACGATTTATCCAGAGCAGAGCAAAGTTAGCAAACTTGGACGTATAGGAAAGGAATGGGAAGAGAAGCGCATTCACTCGTTATAGGCATAAAAAATCTTCTTTTCCCCGATACAGGCAAGGCGCTGTTTCGAAAGGTTGAGAAGTTGCAGATGGAGGACCAGCTTCAGCGGTTGCAACAAGAGTTCGATGCGCAACGACAAAAGTTGACCCTGTTAGAGCTGAGCGTTCTGCATAGAACAGGAAAAAGTGATGAACAGATCGCTCAAATGGGAGAGGAAGAAATCATGGAAGCGTTGGGAACACACATGAATAAGATTGAGGCGCGGCGATTAAAGTCGCTGGCAGTATCGCTTACCGACATAGAAGTAAACATACACAAGCTACGGGCTAAAATACAATCATCATGAAAACGTGATGAGAAAGACGAAAGGGGACCACTTATGAAGCTTTTTGACAAACAACCAGATCCTGCAAAGGTTTTAGCTGAGCGTAGAAATACGCTTGCTATTGCGATTGGCAACCTGCGAATGACGCTCCAAAATCCAAGCCTCGCCGCACATCCAAGATATCAAGAAGCGCAGTCTCTTCTTCGTCAAGCCGACATGGTTGTTGCTCCTCCAAATCAAGGTGGCACAATGTCAGCCGATGTGCTTGAAGAGGTGCGAAAAAATCTCAATCATATAGAAAGAGTGTTGTCTGATTCGCTTCCAGGAGGAGAAATAGCCGAACCGGTGGGCACAGACCCCGCGCTGCCATCGGGTATCTGGCATTCAATACAACGACATTTTCGTAACATGTAACAAAGGAGGACTATGTCCAACGATCTAAAAAAACTCATCTTTTTCATCGAAATCCCGGCGGGGAGCTCGGTAAAGTATGAGGTGGACGAAGAAACCGGCATGCTCATGGCTGACCGCTTCCTTCACACTCAAATGACCTACCCAACAAACTATGGATATATTGTTGGTACAAAAGGCAAAGACGGCGACCCTGTTGATGTTCTCGTGCTTTCCAGCATGCCAGTTGTTCCCGGTGTCGGTATGAAAGGTCACCTTCTTGGTATGCTCGAGATGGAAGACGAGGAGGGTGTTGATACAAAAGTCATTGCTGTACCGGACAAAAAGGTTGATCCGCTCTACGGTTTGTGGGAGTCCATGGACGATGTTCCACAACACATGAAAGACCGCATTAAACATTTCTTTGATCACTATAAAGAGCTGGAGCCAGGAAAATTTGTAAAAACACATGACTTTAAGCCCCGCTCAGCAGCAGAAAAAGAAGTTTCCGAGTCATTCGTCGACGAGGAAGATTGCTGTGGCGGTGGTGAAAACTGCTGTGGCGGCGCATGTTGCGGCGACGGTTGTGAAGATTGCGAAGAAGAAAAGAGTCCCGTAAAGAAGAAAAAGTAAACGGATGCTTGAGGTAACGTAGAAAGAATCACTATGGACGAGAACCAAACGCCACCAGTTGAACAACCGGTAGAACAAACACAAGAACTGTCGCAGGGTCTGCAAAAAACCGCGTTCGGTCTTGTACGAAGAGCGCCCATTGTCCAAGAGATGGAGAAGGCCTACTTGGACTATGCGATGAGCGTGATTGTTTCCCGAGCGTTGCCCGATGTCCGTGACGGATTAAAACCGGTCCATCGCCGCATTTTATTTGCTATGCGCCAAATGGGCATCCATTGGAATACAAGTTACAAGAAATCTGCAAGAATTGTCGGTGAGGTTCTT
>DATEVM010000036.1:0-3021 GCA_035281785.1 Patescibacteria group bacterium | reverse complement strand
CCCCACGCAGAGTCCGCCGAAGAAACCGGCACAACATTCACTTTCTTCCCAAGATCTTCCCTTGTTTTCACGAATCCTTTCACAAGTGTATCAAGCTCGTCATTTTCAGCATTGTAAACAAGAGTTCCTCCATCAGATAACTGGTGAAAGAATGCCAAATATGCTTTCATCACATCATCAAACGAGGGGTAGACATCGGGATGGTCAAACTCTAGGTTTGTGCAAACAATAACGGTAGGGTACTGAAACATAAAACGCGGGGTTGCATCATGTCCTGGATCCGAAACATACTCGTCCGCCTCAGCTACAAAATACTGACTCACTTTGTCGAATCTCCCTGGAACACCAAGATTTGGGATATTACCAACTCCAACCGCAAAACTCGGGTGAAGACCAGCATGTTCTAATATCCACGCAATCATTGCAGATGTTGATGTTTTTCCGCCAACACCGCACGCCGATATGCCAATCTTTCCCTGCATCAGTATTCCAAGCGCCTCGGCGTGTGTTAAACACCGAATACCTTTTTCTTTTGCCGCTACAACAATGGGATTTTCACTCCCCTTGTGTGCTCCGGAGAATATCACTAAATCTGTACTCGCGTGAAGGTTTTCGGGTGAAAAGGTAGTATAGACCTTTACATGCAGCCTATCCAACTGCTCTTTTGTGACAAAATCCTCTTCCACATCACTACCTTCAATTTGTTTTCCCAGATCATGAAGGCAGCAAGCCAATGCCGTTAGCGCAACACCTTTAATGCCAACCAAGTGAATGCTGTGATAGTCTGAAAACGGCTGCATCATATCTTCATCCATGTTACTACAGCGAAATGCGGATAGGTATGAACATCTTTACCCTGGTCTTTCCACTTCCACAGCGAGTGTAGTCCTTTATCATGATACGTACAAAGGCCGGAGTCTATTATGTATCCCTTTGGCACACCTATTCCAATCAGCTGATCAACTGCAGCACCGACTACATCCAGTATCTGTTTTCCATCTTTTTGTATTAGATACGGCTTCCACTCGGAAAATTCCTGGTGGATACGCGTATGCTCGAGTGAGTAACAGCATTTCCGTAAACTTGGACCAATCCATACCCGTAACGTTGTTGGATCACTCATATATCGAATCTGCATCTCCTGAATAGTGAGTGGCACGATGTTTTGAAGCATAGACCTCCAACCACCATGAATAAGAGCAAGCGCATGATGCACCTCATCAAATACCACCATTGGAATACAGTCTGCCACACGTATAGAAAGCGCACAGCTTGGATCGTTTGTCAGTAATGCGTCAGCTTCAACCTGCTTCTGCGTATCACCCGAGGTAACCTCTATCCGTTGTGAACCATGTTTCAATGCTGCGACAACTGTTCCTTTGATTGTTTTTGGAAGCAACACAGCAACAGTCCGTTGCGTTGTTGTAATTGAGTCCATATCACCATCGTCTTCGGTTGAGTATGCAACCCCCCACGAAGAAACTGGCGTGGTAACAATCTGCATTACATTCCCCTTCTCTTCATTTCTTCTTCTGCGATCTGAAGTTGCTCCGGCGTGTTCACTCCCATGCCAAAAGCGGCGTCTTCAACAACAAACGTTTCGATTTTTTCGTGATGCGTAAATCCCAAACTAACAATGTCTGTAAAGTAAAACTCGCCTGAAATCGCATTTCGCTCAATCTTCGGCAAATACTGTTCCAAAAAGTCTCTCTTATAAATTGCATTTCCCGTATTAATTTCTGTGATCTTTTTTTCTTCATCGGTCGCGTTTTTTTCTTCGACAATACCCGTCATATCCCCATTCAAGTCACGCAAAATTCTACCGTATCCTGTTGGTGAATCAACGTTCGTGGTGATGAGTGTCATTGCAGCGTTCGATTCCCGGTGGTGTTCCACGAGTGTCGCTAATACTTCAGCTGTATAAAAGGCTGAGTGATCTCCATACAGCACAATGACATCCGTGGCATCCGTGAGTAGCGATGGCATTGCTACGCGAACCGCATCTGCAGTTCCCTCGGTTTTTTCCTGAATGGCATATCGAACATCGTCTTTCAGGTATGCTTGAACACTTTCACGAACAAATCCGATAACCACGATGGGCTTTTTCACTCCTAATTTTTGTAATGCACGAACCGGAAACGATATCATTGGAGTTCCCGCAATTTCATACATCACCTTATTTTTCTCGGTCGCCTTCATCCTCGTTCCTCTTCCAGCAGCAAGAATGATTGCATCTAGATGTTCGAGAATGTTCATATCGTCTCCATGATTATTTTAGCTAATTTTTTTGGATCATGACGCAACAAACTTCTGTGCAAAACATCCGCCTTAGACTGTTGAGCTGTGTCACGCGCGACAACGTTTGAAACGAAATATCGCGCATCGTTTCCATTGTCATTTTCAACAGGATACTCTTCTTCCCTTTTATACGCAGAAAGCACTTTGGTGGGGATCGCCCCATTGTTCACAATAATCACATCACACGGTCTTCCGATTGCCTGCTCAATTCCATGCACATGATCCTTTGCGGTCATACCATGTGTTTGATTCGCTCTCGTCATAAGATTAACAATGTATATAATTTTTGCTTTTGTCTTTCGCATCACTTGTTTCATACCATCAACGGCTAAAGCGGCCATAATGCTCGCATAGAAGTCACCGGGACCAACTATCACCACGTCAGAGTCTAGAATTGCATCTCTGGCACCATCATATATACGTGCCTTGGGTCTGAGGGACACTTTTTTAATCCCTACACCTACACCACCATCGTTTAAGTTGTCCTCGCCTACAATCACCTTTCCGTCTACGTACTCGATCACCAGATCAACCGTTTGGTCCGTAACCGGCAATATGCGGCCACGCAATCGAAAAATGTGCTCGGCAATTTCTAATGCCTTTGCTGTTGATCCAGCCATATCCTGTAACGCAGTAAGGATGAGGTTTCCAAGGTTATGCCCTTTTAATCCGTTTCCCTTTTCAAATCGGTATAACAAGACATTTCGAATCCACTCTTGGCTT
>DATEVM010000035.1:0-7992 GCA_035281785.1 Patescibacteria group bacterium | reverse complement strand
ATCGTGTTGCTGATGAAACTCGTGGTGAAATTATGGGTGTGCTGGTTGAGTTGCTCGACCCTGAACAAAACAGCGCATTTTCAGACAACTACATGGATTATCCATTCAATTTGTCTGAGGCTATCTTTTTAGCGACCTGCAACAACACAGAAAAGATCGCAACCGCTGTGTTTGACCGTTTGGAAGTGATCGAGATGCCGTCATATACGGATAGGGAAAAGATTGAGATTGGACGAAACTACTTATTCCCGAAAGCTCTGGAAGAATCCGGTCTTTCAAAAGAACAAGTGGCTATTGCAGATGACTTATGGCCACAGATTGTCCGACCGCTTGGATTTGATGCGGGTATCCGTACATTGCAGCGTACGATTAAAGGTGTTGTACGAAAAGCGGCACGTCAACTGGTTGAAGGTACTGTTCAGGGAAGTGTTCAACTATCACAAACAAATATTAAAGAGTATCTGCCCAGTTACTAAAGGGGTGCCTGGCTGAAGAAGCTAGTCTGCACATACATGAAAAACTCACAAGCACTACAACACATTCGCGAGCAGATGGAGGAAAACTATAAAGATCTTCCATTGGTGAGCAAATCAACAGACATTGTTCCGGGTGAAGGAAACCCTTCTGCCGAGATAATGTTTATCGGCGAAGCTGCAGGTCGTAACGAGGCAATTCAACGGCGTCCGTTTGTCGGTCTTGCTGGCAAGTTGGTTGACCGTCAATTGGAAGCAATCGGTATTAAACGTGCTGACGTATACATTAGCAATGTTGTGAAATGTCGTCCTCCGGATAACCGCGATCCGCTTCCGGAAGAAATTGCGGCATTTGCTCCGTATCTGGATAAAGAGATTGAGATTATCAATCCAAAGTTGATTATCACGCTTGGCCGTTTCAGCATGGGGAAGTTTATTGCTGACGCGAAGATCAGTTTAATTCACGGGCGGTTGCATAAAGTTCCGTTTCAAGGTAAAACACGATTTGTGTTGCCGTTTTATCATCCGGCGGCAGCATTGCGACAGGGAAAAGTAATGGACTTTTTTGTTGCTGATTTTTCGAAAGTTCCAAAGATTCTTGCGTATGTGAAGTCGAAAGAAAGCGACGCTATGCTCGAAGACACAATTAAAGAAACATTATTGTAGAAATACAGGTGTAAAAACTACGCGTGTAAAGAATATGCGAGTAGGGAGTACACAAAAGAAAGGTGCACATGGCACAAAAATTACGCATCGTTCCAATTGGTGGAATGGGCAATGTTACTAGAAATATGTTCGTATATGAATATGCGGACGAAATGTTATTGGTTGACTGTGGAATAGGTTTTCCCGAGCAGTACATGCTCGGTGTTGATGTTCTTATTCCTGATGTTACCTACATTCAGAAGCGATTAGAAGAAGGAGCGACGATTGTTGGTATGTGTTTAACACACGGTCACGATGATCATATCGCTGCGCTTCCATACATTCTTCCAACACTCAAGGCAGACTTTCCAATTTATGGATCACCGCTAACGGCCGCATTTGCGATGGCAAGAATGAAAGATATGGATATTGAAAAGCAGGTGATGGAGTTAGACGACGAAAACCCCATGCAGCTTGGAAAGTATTTTCGCGTTGAAACGGTTCGAGTGACGCACTCGGTTCCGGATACTCGGCACTTAGCAATTCACACGCTGGAAGGACTCTGTTATCACGGGTCCGATTTTAAATTTGATATGAACCCAATTGATCATCGCCGGTCTGACTTTAGCAAAATGGCTGCAATTGGTGAGAGTCATGTATTGTGTGCACTCATTGACTGTTTACGTGTTGAACGTCAGGTTTGGGCTCCGTCCGAGTCAACGATTTACGAGACATTTGAACGAGAAATACGCGACTGCCAGGGGAAGTTGTTTATCACACTAATGAGCTCTAATATTCACCGTATACAGCTTGCGATTAACCTTGCCTCAGCACACAAACGGAAGGTGGTATTTTTAGGTCGATCAATCGAGCAAAACACGCGCATTGCGGAAGAATTGGGACTACTGAAGGTTCCAAAAGGAATCTTGATCAATAAAAAGAACTTGCAGGATTATAAGGATGATGAGTTGTGCATCATTATCGCCGGTAGTCAGGGTCAAACGGGATCCTCGCTTGTTCGTGCGGTGTACGGAGAACATTCACTGATTTCTATCACAAAAAACGACAAAGTTGTGTTTAGCACAGAGCCAATCCCCGGAAATGAAGGAAATGTGTATTCCACGATCGATGAGCTTACGCGAAACGAGATTGATGTTGCGTACTCGGATGTTGACGAAGGATTGCACGTTACGGGTCACGCCGGCCTTGTCGAGCAACAACTGCTGATTTCCCTGCTAAAAGCAGACTTTGTTTTGCCGATTGGCGGTGCGGATCATCACAGAGCGCAGTTTAAGAAGGTAGCTCATGATTTAGGTTATGCTCCGTCGTCTGTGCTGATTCCAACCCCGGGACAGGTGATTGAGTTTTCTGGTGGAAGAACCTCAATGGGGGAAACCTTAACACTCAAGGACATGATGGTGGATGGACTTGGGGTTGGCGATGTTGGTACTGTGGTGTTGAACGATCGAAAATCCATGGCTGAAGAAGGTATGGTGGTCGTTATCATTCCGGATCGAGAAGGTGAATATGATCTCAAAAACATTTATATTGCAAGCCGAGGCTTTGTCTTTATGAAGCATGCTGACGAAATGATGGAAGAGATTAAAAAGAGAACGAGAGAAGTTGTACAAGAGAACTCAAAACTTCCCGAGTCGGAACTCAAGAAAAAAATAGATAAACAACTGACAAAGCGGTTAGAAGAAATTATTGGACGCACACCGCTTATCTTGCCGGTATTTATTTCGCTGTAAGGTCTGGTTTTTGCTCTACTTCCCACTCGGCAAACGGTGTTGAGTTGTGCTAGCATAGGTGCATGGCTCGTCGAGGACGAAAACGCGCACCATTCAAGATAAAAATCAGGATAGAAACAGTGTATTCTTTGGGTGCACTTACGTTTTTTGCTCTTGGTGGTTTGGCGATCATTTCTTTTTCAGGACAAGGAGCGCTTTTACAGACGATTAATGATGCATTGCGACATCTTTTTGGTCCAGCAGCGCTCATTGTTCCGTTCTTGTTTTTCTCGGCAGGGCTTGTGCTTACAGGTGCAAAATGGTCGTTTGCAAAACCTCAGGTGTTGCTCGGTGCTGTGCTCTTACTCATTTCTGTTTCGACGCTTGGAGAAATGGGATCGGTTGGCATCGATCTCTTTCAAAACGTGAGCTCTCTCATTCAACCACTTGGAACGTACATACTATTTTCAACTTTGGGTGTCGCGTCATTCTTGATTATTTCCGATACATCCATCGCTGAGATATTTTTCAAGCTAGGCTCAATGATTGACGTTCAACCAGGACAGCTCAAAGAAAAGTCGTTGTTGAAACTTCCTTTTAGCACAAAAACACCACTAGAGGATCGTGAGTTGAAGATTCGCGGCGTTGGTGTAAACCAGGCAAAGAAAACAGACGATGCTGCTCTGAAAGATGCGAGTGTAGGAACAAAACAATCGGAATTTAAGGTGAATGGTCCTCAACAAAAGCCACCAGCGGCGCAAGATGAGGATGGTATGCCGGGTAAGTTGTTAGTGAACAGCTCGAGCGACCAGCAAATTTGGGAGTATCCTCCAGTATCTCTTCTCGACCCGAAGCCGAGAGGAAAAGCGGATCGCGGTGATGTAAAAGAAAGCGCTGGCATCATCGAACAAACTCTTCAATCCTTTGGTATCCAAGCAAAGGTTCGCGAGGTCAATCTTGGACCTGCGGTGACACAGTATGCACTTCAGATTTCCCTTGGTACAAAACTCTCAAAAATCACTTCGCTTGCAAACGACTTGGCACTTGCACTTGCTGCGCCAACGGGACAGATTCGTATTGAAGCTCCAATTCCAGGGCGTTCATTTGTTGGTATTGAAATTCCGAACAAAACGCCAGAAGTTGTCACGATGCACAAGGTCATGATTGATGACAATATGAAGAAGCATAAATCAAAGTTGGCAGTTGCGCTTGGATTGAATGTTTCCGGACAAGTTGTTATTGCTGATATTGCAAAGATGCCGCACGTTCTTATTGCCGGTGCTACTGGTTCCGGTAAGTCTGTAGCAGTGAACTCGTTTTTGGCATCAATGTTGTTCCGCGCCTCACCGAATGAACTCAAACTTATTTTGGTTGACCCAAAACGTGTTGAGTTGACGGGATACAACGACATTCCACACCTTTTAACACCTGTTATTGTTGAGCCAAACAAGGTTGTATCTGCGCTGAAGTGGGCAACAAAAGAAATGGAACGACGATACAAAGTGTTCGCGGAAGTGGGTGCTCGAAACATCGAAAGCTACAACGAAATGGCTGGATTCCAGGCGATGCCGTATATCGTCATTGTCATCGATGAACTCGCCGATATTATGTTGTTTAACCCTGCGGAGGTTGAGGAGTGTATTACGCGTATTGCGCAAATGGCGCGTGCAACAGGTATGCACTTAGTGCTTGCAACGCAGAGGCCTTCTGTTGATGTTATTACGGGATTGATTAAGGCAAACATTCCAACTCGTATCGCGTTCAATGTTGCATCAATGATGGACTCGCGCGTTATTATTGATAGTCCGGGTGCGGAGCGACTATTGGGTCGCGGAGACATGCTGTATGTTCCACCCGATCAGGCAAAACCAACCCGTATTCAGGGAACATTCGTTTCGGATAAAGAAATCCACGCCTTGATCGATTATCTTCGAAACACAGGAACACAACCGGAATATCTGGAAGACATCACCACAAAGTTTCAGTCAAACAAGGTTGGCGGTAGAGCAATGGGCGGCACGGGTGTTGATGCAAGCGATGATCCGCTTATCACTCAGGCTGTTCAGGTTGTTATGGAGTACGATCGCGCATCTGCTTCTGTGTTGCAGCGAATGTTGTCTGTCGGCTATTCGCGTGCAGCTCGTATGATTGATACATTGCATATGCTTGGAATCGTTAGCCCGCCGGATGGAAGCAAACCGCGGGATGTGAACATGAAGGCAGCTCAAGATTACTTGGCAACAAAGCAGCTGGAGGCGTAGTAAAGAAACGTTGGAGTTGTTCATATGAAAACCGTCGGTTCGTTGCTGAAAGAAGCTCGAGAATCAGCACATCTGACGATCGAAGAGATTTCCAAACACACGCATATTCGTGAAGATTATCTCAATTCTATTGAAGAAAATGCTTTTGACGCGCTGCCGAAGGGTCCATTTTTGAGAGGGTTCCTTCGTCAATTCTCACAGGAAGTCGGCCTAAATCCCGAGACTGTCGTTGCTGTGTATCGTAGAGACTTTGGAAAAGAAGACCGATCGTTGCTTGTTCCAAAAGGTTTGCTAAATCCCATTCGGCGGAAAACGTTTGTTCTTATTAGTCCTCAGCTGTTAGCGATCTCTATCCTTTGTATTGTTGCAGCATTGTTTATTGGTACTCAATGGTACTTCTTTACGCAACCGCCACAAGTGGTAGTGCTTGAACCGGTAGAAAATGCGTCGTCACGATCGCCGGTGCTAGTTCGTGGAAAAACAGTGACAGATGTCGTGGTCATGGTGAATCAGGTGCCGGTCTCGGTAGACCAGGACGGTCGTTTTGTCACACAACTTGAATTGGAGCAAGGGTCGCAAACGATTACTGTTGAGGTGAAGAACCGGCAGGGCAATAAACGAATTGTTCAGAGGAGTGTGAATATAGTAGAATAAGACAGAAATGTGTGTATCTCGGCAGACAGGTCCCGGCAAGAACACCATCTGCCTCAAAACACACATTTCTATAAGAGAGGGAACATATGGATCCATTGGTACTTACGTTAACAATTGTCAGTTCGATTCTTGCGATATTTTTGATCGTGTTGGGCGTCCAAGCGTTTTTGGTGCTTAAAGAGATGCGAACAGCACTCCATCGTGCAAATACAATGTTGGATATTGTGGAACATACGGCACTCAAAGCGCTTGTCCCACTTTCCAGTCTTGGTGGTTTTGTAAGCGGAGTAAAAGGTGGCATGCGTGTATTTGAATCATTTATTCACTACTTGAAAAAAGTATCAGACGAAGAATAGCTGTGGAGTACTTTGTATGAACAACACTGATCTGGAAGTTCAAGAAAAACACGAAGGCGGAAGTTTCTTTTCAGGATTAATGTTTGGTGCATTCGCCGGTATCGCTGGCATGTTTTTGTTTGGTACAAAAAAAGGACAAAAGACTGTAGTTCAGGCAAAAAAAGCATGGAGTAAGATTGAGCCGCAAGTGGAGCAGGAATTAGTACAAACCGGACATCGATTGCAAAAGTCACCAAAGCCATTCCTCCAGGCGTTCGGAGAGATCATTGGGTATGTTGCAGATAAGTTGGAAGAGAGTACTCCAAAGGGGGCGAAGAAGAAGAGATAGGACTTCAAAAATATTTATGCTATTCTGAAAGAAGTATTACCTTTTAAGGAGATCCTGCTATGAACGGAGAGGGAACAGAAACAAGAACAACAGAATGGTCACCGATTACTTTGCCCGAGGATGCAAACTACGCGGATTTGCGAAAAGCTCATGAAGAGGGTGTTGACGAAAAAGGGAGGACAGAAGAGGAATTGTATCCTGTGAAACAGGCTTTGGAAGACATGCCTCGTGCTAAAGAGCATATGGATCGATTACAGAAAAGTAAGGTTTACGCTGAGAATCGCATTAATTACATTAATAACACCAAAGGCATTGCTTCTATTCGATCAGAACTCGATTTACTTCGGTCTGAGATGGGGAGCGGCTCATTAACCGAAGAAGACTACGCATCGATTGAACAAGTTGCATCGGAAAAGATACGGGCACTCCAACAAGAGTATACCAAGCGACGCATTGACTACATTAATAACACCAAAGGCATTGCTTCTATTCGATCAGAACTCGATTTACTTCGGTCTGAGATGGGGAGCGGCTCATTAACCGAAGAAGACTATGTGATAATCGAGGCAGCAGCGTTGGAAAGAACAAAGAAAATCTTGTTCGGTGAATAGTTTTTTACCTCCAAACTTTTATGTGCTTCTTTTTATGACCACATGTTTCGTGGTGATGTGAGGAGACTGTCTCTGATATAATCTCCACATGACTCCAAACGAGTTGCGCCAGGCTTATATCAAGTTTTTTACTGACCATGGACATGTGGAAATTCCATCCGCTCTTTTAGTGCCAGAGAACGATCCGTCGACCCTTTTTACAAGTTCTGGCATGCAACCTCTCGTTCCATATCTTTTAGGACAGCCCCATCCCGCCGGGAAACGTCTTGTCGATTCACAAAAAAGTTTTCGCGCACAAGATATTGAAGAGGTTGGTGACAATCGTCACACTACCTTTTTTGAGATGCTCGGAAACTGGTCGTTGGGCGACTATTTCAAACAAGAGCAACTTTCGTGGTTCTTTGAGTTCCTCACAAAGGTTCTCAAGCTCGATCCTCAGCGTTTATTTGTAACGGTGTTTGCCGGCAATGATTCCGTTCCGCGCGACGTTGAGTCGGTTGAGATTTGGAAGTCACTATTTAAGTCAGTTGGTATCGATGCAAAAGATGTCGATCGTGCAGAAATTGATGGTATGCAGGATGGTCGCATATATTACTATGGCGAAAAGAAAAACTGGTGGTCACGCTCAGGGGTTCCTTCCGCTATGCCTGCTGGTGAGCCGGGGGGTCCAGATAGTGAGGTATTTTATGATTTTGGAACATCATTACAACTGCATGAGCACTCACAATGGAAAGACGAACCATGTCATGTGAACTGCGATTGCGGTCGCTTTATGGAAATTGGTAACAGTGTTTTTATGCAGTATCAAAAACAGACCGATGGGTCGTTCAAAGAATTGCCGCAAAAAAATGTGGACTTTGGTGGCGGATTTGAGCGACTGCTTGCGGCAATGAACAATGATTTGGATGTGTTTACGACAAAACTATTTACACCA
>DATEVM010000034.1:0-4957 GCA_035281785.1 Patescibacteria group bacterium | reverse complement strand
TCCGCTTGTCGCTACAAATGATGTTCACTATGTAGATGCGGATGATGCAGAAGCCCAAGACACGCTGTTGGCGGTTCAAACATGAAAGATTGTGACCGACAAAAATCGCATGAGCATGATCGATTCACCTGATTTTTATCTTCGTTCCACGGAAGAAATGGAACAGTTGTTTTTGCAGTATCCCGATGCATTGAAGAACACAATGGTAATTGCAAATAAGTGTAATGTTGAAATTCCAATAGGGAAGTGGATTCTTCCGGTGTACCCGTTGCCGGAAGGTGAAACATCAGAATCGTTATTTAAAAAGATGTCTGAAGAAGGGCTACGGAAACGCTTTGGGGATCATATAACCGATGAGGCTAAAAAACGCCTTGCATATGAACTCGATGTTATCAGCAATAAAGGATTTGCGACGTATTTTCTTATTGTGCAAGATTTTGTGAACTGGGCAAAAAACAATGGTATTTACGTTGGACCTGGTCGTGGGTCTGCGGCTGGATCGTTAGCAGCATACTGCTTAAATATCACAAACATGAACCCACTCCAGCACGGTCTTCCGTTCGAGCGATTTATGAATCCGCAACGACCTACACCGCCCGATATTGATATGGACTTTGCTGATCTTCGTCGTGATGAGGTGATTCATTACGTTACGCAAAAATATGGTGAGGACAAGGTTGCACAAATTATCACGTTTGGTGCGATGGAAGGAAGAGGTGCAGTGCGTGATGTTGGTCGTGCACTGGGTATGCCGTACAGCGAGCCGGATAGGATAGCAAAGCTCATTCCACCAAATACGGACATCCAAACTGCATTAGATTCAGTTCCGGAGCTTCGTGAGTACTATAAGCAAGCAAAATTCAAACGACTATTGGATTTATCAAGAAAAGTTGAGGGTAACGTCCGCCACAGTAGCGTACACGCCGCCGGCATTGTCATCTCGGATAAACCACTCACCGAGTACACGCCAATCATGCGCGAGGCTAAAGAGGGAAAAATCATTACACAGTACGACATGAAGGCACTTGATAGAAACGTGTCAGATACAGCCATCGGCCTTTTAAAAATGGACTTTTTGGGTCTGCGCAACCTTTCCATTTTAGGTGAAGCAATTGGCATTATTCAAAAGTTGCAAGCGAAAACCATTGATCTTTCTACAATTCCTATCGATGATCCTGCCGTCTACAAATTGCTGTCAAGCGGAGAAACAACAGGTGTGTTCCAACTTGAGTCATCCGGTATGCGCCGGGTTGCTCGCAGTCTTAAACCATCTGCTTTCACGGATATTACCGCTATGGTCGCGTTATACAGACCTGGTCCAATGGACCTTATCAACGACTTTATCCAGGGGAAACATTTTCCCGACCGTGTTCAATATCCACATAAAGACCTAGAACCTGTGTTGAAAGAAACATATGGTATTTTGGTCTACCAAGAACAGGCGCTACAAATTGCGAATGTGTTAGCTGGGTATTCATTGGGTGAGGCAGATATTCTGCGACGCGCAATCGGAAAAAAACAAAAAGAAATCATGGATAAACAACGTACTGAGTTTGTCCGTAGATCTGTAAAACAGGGATATACCAAGGAAGTTGCTGAAAAAGTATGGAGTTATATCGAAAAATTTGCAGGCTATGGATTTAACAAGGCCCACGCGGCATCGTATGCCATGATTGCGTACCAAACGGCATATATGAAAGTGCATTATCCCGTCGAGTATATGACTGCCGTCCTTTCCATCGAATCAAATGCTCGAAGCGCAAATACCGAGGAAAAAGTGTACGCCGCTATTCAAGAATGTAAGCGGATGAAAATTGTGACATTACCACCGGATATTAATAAATCTGATAAAAACTTCTCTATTGAAGAGTATGAAAAATCGTTAAATAAAAAGGCGATCCGTTTTGGATTTGTGGCAATTAAAAACGTCGGTTCTGCTGCAATTGAAGCAATAGAAGAGGCGCGAAACGATATTCCATTTGCCAGTTTTACTGATTTTCTCATTCGGGTTGACTCCAGAAGAGTGAATAAAAAAGTGTTGGAATGTCTCGTTAAAATTGGATGTTTCGACGCATTCTCCAACAGGGCTACACTTCTTACCCACGTAGATGAGGTTCGGGCAAAACTACAAAAATTTGAGAGTACTACAGATGGTCAAGACAATCTCTTCGCATCACTAGAAAGTCAAAAGCATAAAGAAGTTAAGGATACATTTTTACAGGAAGCTGAGTATCCACAGGCAGAATTATTGTCCTTTGAAAAAGAGTTGCTCGGCTTTTATCTTACCGAACACCCCATGGCATCGGCTCTAAAAGCCGTCGCAAAATCAGCAACAAAGAAAATCGATGAGCTTGACGTTCACGTTCATAAAGATACTGTTATTTGGCTCGGCGGCATCATGACGCGTTGGCGTACCGTCGTCACAAAAGCAAAAGGACAAGAAATGGGGTTTGGAACATTGGACGATGGAACAGGTCAGATTGAGTTTGTTGTTTTTCCAAGAGCATACGCCCTAGCAAAGCAGGCTCTTGTTTCGGATAGTGTAGTGTTACTCAAGGGAAAACTTGAAGAACGAGAAGAAAAACCAACATTTTTGGTTGATGTTGTTAAAATTCCAGATATTGATGAAGATGTATCGCTACAAAAGGACGGAAATACGTTTGAGCTGGAAATACCGCGTGGAACTGACAAGGAAAAACTTGCGGAAGTTGGCAAGATTCTAAAATCACATACTGGCAAAAACGTACTCATTTTGCTTATCCCAAACGGTGGAGAGCCTCGAAAAATGAAATTGCCATATACAGTCGACTGGAGTGACGCTGTTCAGCAGACAGTAAAGAAACTTCTTCAGCCTTGAATAGCGCGTATCGCGTGAATTGCGTATCCCATAGCCGTAAGCTCTTGTTGTAATAATTCCCTTACTGTATCCTCGCTTACACCCTCTTGTGGAATAAGTCGAAATGTTTGAGTCAAGTCGCCCTCCCTTCCACGAATTCCGTCAAGGTTGGGAAGACTTTTCATAAAAACGGCGTTTGTTAGTAGCTTCATTGGGTGAAAAGGTCTGTCAAATGTGACTTCAAAACTGTGCATGTTCTCCATATTTACTCCTTTGTCTCGAGTTTGACAGCACTATGCCTATCAAAATATCTATCGTTCGGCATTGTATCACAACGGATCATCCATGCGGTTATCATGCTATTTCCCAGATTGACTATCTCATAACGTTGATATAACATGCCGGGGTGATCATTGAAGCACCACCAGTGGTATTCCTCGATGTCCCCCAAACCGCACGAGATGTGAAGGCATCCGTGTGGACGCTGCCCCGTCACACACGCATAAAGATGGGCCTGGAAAAGTCGCGTGTACAACGACAAGGTCCTACAGATCCCATTGCCAGAACACGAGGACGATCTCTTCGAGTCGAAAAGAGACTCTTACTAGAACAAATGGCTACTCTTTCTCCCTGTGAAACAATCTGGTCCTCTCCGACTGGCGCGGAACTGACCTGTGAGATTGGCGGACGCGTGCGTCAAGTGAGTGTAACAACAGGGAATACGGGTGAAGTAGGTGTAACCGTTCGAGATCCAGATCTTGATAATCTCTTCAAACCAACACAGATTAATACCGGAGACATTGCCAATGTTTTGAGTGCTGCAACCGGAGCAGATGCACAGAACTGCGCCGTGGCCATTGAGACAGATCCGAAGAACGCAGAGCTCCTTGTTCCCGGACCGAACGGACGAATGAATGAGAAGTTTCCCGGTGTCATTCTCGATATCCCTGCGCAAGCGTGTGGCGTTGTTGGTCCACTGGAGTTTGTGGAAGCAGTGCAACGGGGTACTCAGGTGGACAACCAAGGAGCTGTACCGGATGTTCAAACGGCACCCACATCAACAGCAGCATCAACACCGCAAGCGGAACCAACGCCAACAAGTGTATCGACACCAGTCGTGGTGCAGACGGATGTGGTGGTAATTCCCAGTGAACCAGAGTCGCAAGACTTCCCCCCGTGGGTTATGCCTACTACTGTGGTTGGTTTTGTACTACTGTTGATAGCCGGTTATAAGGTTTCAGATGCAATGGGTGGTATGGAATTTGCGCACAGTAGCGACACTCGTGATAGTAATTGGAATAATGGGCATTTTAATGGTGCGCGCGCACCAGAATATGAGCCTTGCGGTGGGCATGGTCTTGGAACATATCCTGTTCCCGTTGGCAGCAGTTATGGTCCAGAAGTTACTGATTATGTACGGAGGGATCCTCCCGCTTTAGTGGAAATCGATGATCTTATGCGTCATAAAATACAAACCGTTGTAACGAATGCGGTGATAAATGTCAGAATGTTTGACGGGCGGGTTGACTCTGAAACCGGAATTTTTGAGGTCGGTGGAAAACTCACAAACAAACAGGTTGGAGAAATTAAACACTGGGCAAGAAACTTGGGAGTGTATGCGGCGGCGGAAAAAGGAAAGGGTGGGACGGCCTTTGCTGTTGCTTCTACAAAAAAAGAAGCGGAGGAAAAATTAGCAGCACACTTAGCAAATGTGGGAAACCGAGAAATTAGTGGGACAGGAAAATATATGGCAGATTGGGAAACGATGAATGAGGAATATAGAATGGCAATGGCTAAAAAGTGGAAAGCACACCATGATGCTGAAGGCGCAAGCAGGAGCAGAAAAGTACTTAATCTCATCGGAGAATTGCTCGCGGGTCCTAAACTTAAACCGGGAGAAAGTTTTGCGGAGAAAGCTAAAGCTAACGGAATTAAAAAAGTTACTGTTATGGACTCGCCAAATGACGGCGAAGATATGTCTGTTTAATGTGTACACAAAACAGTGTTTTTTCTTCAAGAGATGAAAAAAAAGCATAGGCATCAAATAACAAGCAGGTTGCTCCTCACTCCTTCACGTAGTATAATCACCTATGCCGCAAAACCCATCTCCTAAATCCCAGA
>DATEVM010000033.1:0-3424 GCA_035281785.1 Patescibacteria group bacterium | reverse complement strand
CTCAAATACGACGTGTACAGCGCCGCTGACTGATTTGATGAAATCTCGAATAGTCTGTGCTTTGGTCTCGATGATTGATTCCATCACGCACTTGCCTTGATGATTGTGCACGGCTGTGACTACGCTTGACTGATGAACATCGAGTCCAATATACTTATCATTGTTCATAGGGCCCTCCTTAATAAGTGGTTTTTTGTCTAAATTGCAACTTCAGACTACCACTGAAGGGGCGCCCTTTCATAATACGTTATACGCCTTAGGTTTTTGGAGAAATTCGATGGATATGCCAGAGTTAAAAAGACTTTACGGGCGGTTAAAGGGCCTTCGGGAGCTACTTGGAGCCGAGCGTGTGGTTCGAAAGGATACCGGTGACGACTATAACCTGGTGGTAAACAAAATCGCCAAAGTAATAGAGGAGGATTGCAGTGATTTCCTACTCCCATCAGACTTTTATTACAAGGCTTCAGGGGGAGAATTCTATGCACAATCTTCAAGAATTCAGTCCAAGCTGTTTCAGTTTATGTCCTATCTCGATAACGGATTTAATCTTTCAAGAAATGTAATTGAGATAGGGAGTATTTACAATTCAATAACCGACGAAGAACTGAAGAGCCGTTGCTCGGATATCTTATCCGCTCCCGGTAATTTCGATAGAGTCGTAAATCAAGCCACGCTCGTTTTAGAGGACCGAATTAGAAAAAAGTCAAAGCTAGACGGGCTAATTGGAGTTGAGTTAGTAAATAAAGCCATCAATTCTGAGTTGAGCAAGAGTGTCCTCAAACTATCTGACGACCCTCAGGAGCACGAAGGGTTTGCACATATTTGCCGTGGAATCGTTTTGAGCTTTCGAAATCCGACCCATCATAAGATCGTCGAATCCTATAGCCGTGAGGATGCACTCAAGGTTTGTGCCTTCATCGATTTGCTTCTCCGGATCATTGACGGAACGTAATGAAGGCGGCGTATAACAACGCACTGCAGGCCGACCGCACCGCGGCAAATGGTATTTGAGATGTTATGTGGTCGTGTACTGGCGGTGCGGCGGCTGAGTTTCGTACATTAGATGTCCAAGGAATAATTGAGCACTCGTGGATAACGTGACATTATTTAAGCTCATAAACGAGCTCATCGTAGCGCTTGCCACGCTGCTATGGCCCATTGCCACGCTTATTGTCATCCTTGTTTTTCGAAAGGATCTAACTGCTCTTCTCGCCAGAGTGAGAAAAGGAAAGCTTTTCGGACAAGAGTTGGAACTAGATCCCGCGATTCTTGAACTGCAACAATCGGTGCGCGAGGCTGAACAAGAACTACCTGAACCCGCAGAAGAACCTCAGGAATTGCTACAGCGGGTTGATGAACTTGATCGCGATTCCAAAGAGGTATTGGACGTTGCGGCACGTGATCCTGAGCTGGGTATTGTGAAGCTCGCCTTAAAGCTCGAAAGGGAAGTTCGTCTTTTGGCTGGGTCGCTTGGTCAACTAGAACAAAAGAGACACGTGTCCCTCCTCCAAGTGTTCTCGGTACTTGTAGAGAAAGGTTATGTCCCCAAGCACACGGCGGAGTCGCTACACAATTTTTGGGAGCTGCGTAATCGAATTGTGCATGGTCGGGGCGATGAGAGCGACAAGAACATTCGAAGAGTTCTGGATAGCGGATTGGTTCTGCTCAAGACAATCCGCTCTATTCCCCACGAAATAAACATCGTCGCATACCCCAGAGTCGAACTGTACTCCGACGCGGACTGCACCTCTCGAGTAGACGGGGCCGTAGGCGTGCTACTCAATACCACCAGTCCAGGTGGGGCCGAAGTGTCGAAGCGCATTTATCCGACTACGAGACGAGACTATTACCAACCTGGGAAAAGGGTTACGTGGGAATGGAATCTGAGCAGAACCTGGGGGCCCACGTGGTTCATTGACCCTGAAACAGGCGAAAGGAAGCAAGCGTGGATCAGCGCGGGAGAATTCGTTGGTCGTCACGTCGAGGACATCTAACCCCGGCGTGCGGTAGGTATCGCCACGAGAAGGAGAACCATTCTGGATGAACATACGGAACCCATTTCATGTCGGATTTTTCCTTCTAATAACGAGCGTTGCGCTCTTGTTGACCCTCGCGGTCTCACAAGGGTTCTTCCTTACATCTGTACCCCAGGCGTCACACTATTGTAAGAAATGGATACAGATCCCGGACGACGTTGATGCGCCGGAGCGTCTCGCAGGTTCATCATCCCGTTGCGCCGAATTTATAAGTACCCTTGAAAAGCTCAAGTATTATCACAACCTACGAATGGTCAATAGAAACCGTGGTCTCTTATACGTAGTCATGGGCGCTGGGTTTGTGATATCGCTCGGTGTCTTCTACGTACTCCCGAAATGGCGCCGAACCCAGTATGCTAATAAACAGGATTCAGTCGGTGGTCCCCTCATACTTGGCTTAATCTTAGCCTTTAGTCCGTTGGTGCTTGGCGCAATACTCCCGTCCCCGTCCCGATGGGCGCCAGATGCAATGAATAAATACTTCGAATCACGTCGCACAGAGGCTTTGATAGAACTTATCGAAATCGCCACTGAGATAGACAATCAGCAGCGGAATGACCAATGAGCATAGCTGTCGCTATAGATAACTCCGTCTTGGGTGATGTGACGAACGAGTGTATTCCAGAAGTAAAGATGGAGGATAAGGAAGCATTTAATAGAAAAAAAAGGGTCAAGGCTTGAAATGTGAATTTATACAACAGCCCTAAGCCGTAAGCATCTTCTGCTGCTTCACAACCGTGTCAAAACCTTTTTTTTTTCAACAATCCCTTGAGATAATGAATCCTGGATTGTAAATCCTTTCTTCTTTAAAATATATTTAAGCTATGATTAAAAAGATTCCGAAACTCAACGAGGTTATTGTTTTTAGAAAAAGGAGTGAGCCATCTTTTGGGGTTCTTAGAGAGTCTCTGGGTGAAAGGGTTTCTTTATTTTCTGAAGAGGGGAAAGAGGTTGAGGTAGATTTTAGCAAGTTAGTTCTCTCAACTGGGATTAAGCTCGGCAGTGAATTAACTCAGTCTGAAAAAAAGCTTAAACTCAGAGGGCTTAGAAAAGGACTGGATGAAAAAAAAGGCGCAGTGGATTTAAAGACCTTATGGGAATGCGTTAGTGATAGCGGAAAAGAATTGACTTTGGATGACCTAGTTGAGCTTTATTTTAGCGAAGATGGAACCAAGAAAGAAGATATTCTTTTACTTTTTTGGGCTGTTGAAAAGGACGATCTTTATTTCAAGAGAGGAGAAAATGGATATAAACCAAAGACCTCAAAGGAGGTAGAGGAAACCCTGCTTCGTAAGGAAGCGGAAAGAAAAAGACTTATCGAACATAAAGCGGCTATAAAGTGGGCTAGAGGCATCATAGAAGGCCGTGAAGATGAACTTGAGTCAGAT
>DATEVM010000032.1:0-5310 GCA_035281785.1 Patescibacteria group bacterium | reverse complement strand
CCGGGGAGAGCTTGATCTGGAACGCGGATGACGTAGTCGTACGAGACTAACTCCTGCGGTGCAACCGTTCGTGTCTGAGGGGTGATGGTGACCCAGGAAGCAAGACTCCATCGAAGGGGGATGGCCTCTTCATCACTAACCGGAATGGGTGTTTTTCCATCCTTATCGATGATAAAGTCTTGTGCCTCGGTTACAACGGTTTGCGTAACTTTTGTGGCGTTTCGTACCTGAATTTTCCCTTGGTATGTTGTTCCTGGCTTTACAGTGATCACTTCCGTTCGTGGAGGGATTGCCGTCAGAGCAAGTACCGATGTCGTTTCAAGCGGGGAGGAAGCACTTTGGGCTGCTGCTACACCTGCAAGAATATATGCAGAAGATACAACCGTGAGTACTGTGAGGATGTTTATAAGGCAGTGTTTTTTCATAGTTCCAATTAAAATGTCGCTGTTGCCGTATATATGACATTGTTTTCATAGGTACCGTCAGATTGCGAGTTGCTAATGATGACCTTGTAACACACATCAATATTTTCGGCATCTGCGACCGTAGATGATGAGAGGATCGTTTGTGCAGGCTCGGAGTTTGAAAGATCGGGAAACTGCTTTGCGCAGAATGATGCTCCGACACAGTTTGCATCGGTATCTGTTCGTTCGAACGCAGCAGTACCCGCTGCCGATATTTTTTTGAGAGAGTATCCGAAACCTTTCGCTGAAGTACTGTCCCATTTACCCTTTGATCCATATGTAATATCAGTATTGTCGCCAGTTGTATCGAGAATATATGTGGCGGTGCTTGGAATGCGAAGTTGGTTATTTTGCTGCGCTGTCACCGCGTAGCCGCCGATAGCGTTTGTTGATATTTCTAGAGATTGGGCTGCATAGGAAAACGTGCTGATTGCGAGTTGCCCAAATGGAATTGTGGTTGCGGTTGTTGTGACGCTTGTATCTGATCCGCAGGCATTATTTCCAGATGAACCGGACGGAATTCCTGCAATCTTAAACGTAATTTGAGATGCAACGGTTGCACTTACGCGCACCGACTCAATAGCCCCGACCTGCATTGATGTTTGGTCAATGGTGCTGTACGCATAATCTAGCTGCTGCACAATTACGCTGTACGTATCCGCCACTCCAACAGCGTGTCCGGACTTCGGTGCGGGATTGATGAGTGAGGTAAGAATAACGGGATTTGATTGGAAGCTTGTTGCAGCTCCTGTGCCAGAGTATCGGCATTCGAATGCGTGATATTTCACCGTGCTGATCGTGACAGCCTGTGCCGTTGCTGTTCCTGTGACAAAGTCGTAGTTTGCGTCGTCCGATGGGCAAGCGATGGAGGGTGCTGTTGCCCCAAAATCAAACCCGTCTCCGTCTGGGATACCATCGTCTGACGAACCCGTGTTTGTTGTTGCTTGAACTAAAATACGAATCGCGCCATCAGGAACGGCGGTTACGGTGTTGAACCGCACTGTATGAGATGCTGACTGTGATGCGATGATAGCGTTACCTGCAGTTTCATCCCCAGAACTTAAGCCGGTACTGACGCTGAATTTAGATTGATCGCTGTTTGGCATGACGTTGCTCAAGTTGTAGACGGTACTCCCGATTTTTACTGTACTTGCGGAAGGGGAGGCTAGCTGACTTGAACTTGTTGATGGCGCAGTTGTGGTGTTGATGGTAACAAGTGTTGCACCGACCGTGTTCCCTGAAGCCATGAGACCGTAAAACGAAAGTCGTGAGCTTGAGAGTGTGTCTGAAACCGATGTAAGGTTTGCTGACTGTGATTTTTTAAGATAGCGGGGGAGAAGAAAAAGCACTCCAAAAAGAAGCACAATAATCAAGACTCGTTGGGCCAGGCCGTTAGTCTTCATCACATGTAATCCAAACTGTTCCCATTACAGATCTTTTCCGGGGCAAAATCAATAGATTTTGCCGTATTGCTCTTCTTCATTTGTTTATTTCTGCGCACTGTTCGCAAACCCAGACCAAAATCAGACGAATTTTACATACGTGGTTTTGTTTTTTTCCGCACGATTCGAATCGTTATGTAGAGCGCTCCTAAGAAAAGTGCCGGAGAAATCGGGAGGGCAACAAAGGAGTAGTTTCGCTCTTCTGGTTGTTGTTGCTCGGAAAAAAGTTTCACGGTGATGGTGTAAGGACCAAAAAGTACAATAGGGCGATACTCGAACTCGGCGGAAAGTGCATTTTTATTATCTTCTGGATCTGGAAGTGATGCATGCAGCCTTCGCATACTGCCGGCAAGTACGTTTTCAGGAAGAATAGGGAATAGTTTTACGACAGTTCCTGTGAAGGATGTAATGGAGACCTCTCCGTGTGCCTTGGTGTACGTTTTTCCGTTCTTTTTTGCTACAAGTTCCATGACAACGGGAGAGAAGACATCAACGATTTTCGGATATCGAAACGCTTGGATGTTCAAACTGCCGAGGTCCATTCCGGTTTTTGATACGGAAATGAGCATGTGAACGCCGATCGTTGCGTAGGAAGTAGACGTACTTGAGCCCAGTTCTGCAAGGTTTATCGGTTTTGTTGAAAGTAGTAGCGTTTGGTAATAATCTTTCTCCTCAGCTTGTTCTGGAACTGCAATACGAACCACCAACTGTTCCGATGTGCCTTTTTGAAGAACAAACGGCTTGTCGAGTGCCTTGTCAAGATTTTGAAGTTGCGCAAAGGGGAACGACCTGTTGTTGGGTAACACAATTGGATGTCCAGATTCACCCTCTGGAGAAAAGTCGACAATCGACGGTGTGACCTCTAGGTCTACTGTACCTTCGTTTTTTACGGTGAAGGCTTGTGTAATGGATTTTCCAGGCTTGATCATTATTTCGGAAAGTGGGGGCGTAATAGAAAGGGATGTTCGCTGGTTTATTTGCGCCTGGATCTTGGTTGAATATACAAAGAAAACAATCGCCATGATGAGAACAACGATTATTGTTTGTGTGCGCGATGTGTATCGATATCGTTTTGCCATATGAATATCCAGGTTAGTATCCAGGTGTTGCTATGTATGTGATGTGATTTTCGTATGTGCCGCCTGCCTGACTTCCTATTACTGCTGCTTTGTATGTAACCGTTGCTTGTCGGTTTTTTACCGTTGCAGCATTACTCATCACAATTTGCGGTGGCTCGTTGGCTGAGTAGTTCGCGAACTGCTTGAAGTACGTTGCGTCAACAAATGCTCCCGGAACATCATTTCCGCTTATGTTGTATCCGAACCCGGACTTTGAGGGATCTGTCCAGACCGCCGCAGTGCTTTCCGTACACGTTCCAGAATTACAGGTTGTGTCTTGGATGGTTGTTGCGGTGCCCGGGACGCGAAGCGGATAGCTTTCGTGAGCTGTAACTGTGTATCCGCCAGCACCTTTTGCCGACACGCTCAATGTTGAGTTGCCGGTTTGAAAAACCCCCGGCGTCACAGTTCCTAAGTCCACAATGGTATTTGATATGGAAAACGTAAAACGACCAATCGTGTACACATACTGAAATCCAGATCGAACCAAGTATCCAGCTGAGCTATATTGACCAACCGCTGTTTCTCCCGCCGTATCTGTCACGGTATATGTACCGCTTGTCTTTTTCCCGGCTGTCATGTTGGTGTTGTTGTATTGAATGGTAAAACTATTGGAGTTCATGTTGGCACGAACAAACGTTGCGGACAACAAAAAAAATCCGGCAGCAAGAATAAAAACAGTCACCGCGACGCATACACTTCTCATGTGCCATCTTTCGAAACAGTATCTGTTTCCTCAATGATGAGCGTAATTTGTTTTTGTAATACTTCTTTATTGTGATCAGGGTACTCAGACATCTCGAGCAACTTTACGAGTTTTGGCTTCAGAAATGTTGATAAAAATAATGCCGCCTCCTGTTGCAGTTCCGATTGTGCCGCCAGGTCCTTTCGCTCTTCCTGCGCTTGTACATATTGATATCGCGAAAACACAAGCAGCGGAAGCAAAATGGGGAACGAGGCAATTGCTGCAATCTCTCTTTGTGTGATCATCCCGATATGTGTTGACCAAAGGAACAAGGGGAGGAGTAAACCGAGGGCAATAATCGTACTGATGTCCATGGTTAGAACGCCGACAAAGAGAAGGAGGTAGAGAAGTGGAAAGAAAATAGAGCTAAGCCCGCCGGTGTAGCCCACAAGAACAAGAAGCATTGTGGTGAATGTGGCAAACTCCTGTATGGTCGCTGATGGAGCAAGGTGAAGAATATGCGCTCGAGCAATCCGTTTACTCACCATATACGCCAGGAAAAGTGCTGCAGCCAATTGGAGCGAGTACGGTTTTAAGGACGGACTCATGAGCCACACAAAACTGAATGTGACTGCAAGAAACAATCCGATCAGTTGGGCAGGAATTCTCATACCCTTAAAGAGTAGCACAAATACGCGCAGGAGTCTTGAGATACAGAACTGAAAAAAAGAGCGCGAAACCCTTACTCTTCTCATTTGATACAATAGCGCGAGTATGCCATACGATCATCAACCAGTCGAACAAAAATGGTCACAGTTCTGGCACGACCACAACACGTACGAACCAGATCTGCAAAAAGCAAAGCGACCGTTCTACAACCTCATGATGTTCCCGTATCCCTCTGCAGAAGGACTACACGTTGGAAATATGTACGCCTTTTCCGGTGCAGATATTTACGGTAGATATCAACGCATGAAGGGGAATGATGTGTTTGAGCCAATCGGTCTCGATGGGTTTGGCATACACTCCGAAAACTTCGCAATCAAGATAGGAAAACACCCTGCAGAGCAGGCGCTTGTCTCCGAGAAAAACTTTTATCGTCAACTCACCATGATTGGAAACGGTTTTGCGTGGAATGAGCGACTCGAAACATACGATCCAGAGTACTACAAATGGACGCAGTGGCTTTTCGTGCGGATGTTCAAAAATGGATTGGCCTACAAGGAGAGTTCTCAGGTGAACTGGTGTCCATCGTGTAAAACAGTTCTGGCCGATGAACAGGTTGAGGATGGTCGATGTGAACGGTGTAAGTCCTTGGTTGAGCGCAAGGAAACAAAACAGTGGTTTTTCAAAATCACTGCGTATGCGGATCGTCTGCTCAAAAACATTGAAACGCTTGAGTGGCCGGAAAAAATTAAAACTGCCCAACGACAGTGGATTGGAAAAGCAAAGGGATTGAGTATTCGTTTTGCCGTTGAAGGGTTGAGCGAACCAATCACAGTTTGGACGAAGTTTTGGGAAACAATCTTTGGTGTCACGTTTATTGTGTTGGCCCCAGAGTATTCCTTGGTAGATCAGCTTCCAATTCCGAACAGTCGAAA
>DATEVM010000031.1:0-2763 GCA_035281785.1 Patescibacteria group bacterium | reverse complement strand
TTTCATCAGGAGCACTTGACGTTAAGGAAGTACTACAGATTCGTGGTATGCGCGATGCGCAGATCTACCTTTTGGACGAGATTCAAAAGGTGTACGAATCACAGGGTATTCCAATCAACGACGTTCACTTTGAGGTCATTATTCGCAAAATGGGTGACAAGGTACGCGTTGAAACAAGCGGTGACACGAAGTTCTTACCAGGAGAGGTTGTTACTAGAACACGATTTGTGGAAGAGAACAAACGAGTACTCGCAGAAGGTGGAGAGCCGGCAACGGCGCAGGTGATGATCTTGGGTATTACGCGTTCTTCACTCTTCATTGAATCGTGGCTGTCCGCAGCCTCATTCATGGAGACGACACGCGTGCTGTCCGAGGCGGCATCTGAAGGTTCCGAAGATAACCTCCTTGGTTTGAAGGAAAACGTTATCATCGGACGCTTGATTCCAACAAGCCGAGACAGAGCAATGATGATATAGAAACAATGAAAGCCCCGGGAAACCGGGGTTTTTGAAACAAGAATATATGCCACATTTGCAGAAAGATACGAGCTCACGATTTACTCCGGAAGAACAATATATAAACGATGCTATTGAGCTTGAGGAGTTATTTTCGTCAATTGATCTGGAGGCGCGAGCATATTTTTACATTGTTCGTGCGGTGAACTTTACGATTACCGTCGCGGCAACACATGTACTTATTAATCAGGTAGACGCTCTTAAGTCAGCTGTTTGTGAGCAAGCGGCATTGTTGGGTTTCAATATTGCAGGCATTGATCAACTTCCCTCGCTTGGTGATAGCGCGTCTCTTTATTTTCACTTTAAATAAGGTGAAAGATTTGGGCTTGCCTCTCTGGTATTATCGTATATAATATCCCTATTCGTGTGAAGGAATCCTCCGTTCTGCCACTAGGGCAACTCGGAGAGTAATACGAAAACTGTAAAGCGGTTTTCGACCGCTTTTTCTTTTTCTTCACACAAAGATTATTGGGAAAAAGGAGCATATACATGCCAACAATGAACCAGCTTGTCCGCAAGGGACGCAAGACAAAACATGCAAAGGTAAAGGCTACAGCACTTCGTCGTTTTTATAACACAAAAACACGTAAGACTGTGGCAACCTTTAGTCCTCAAAAGCGTGGTGTTTGTCTTATTGTTAAAACAATGACCCCGAAAAAACCAAACTCAGCGCTCCGTAAAGTTGCTCGTGTCCGGTTATCAAATCGTCAAGAAGTTACTGCCTACATCATGGGTGAAGGTCACAATCTTGCAGAGCACTCAATTGTGCTCGTTCGTGGCGGTCGTGTGAAAGACCTTCCTGGTGTGAAGTATCACATTGTCCGCGGTAAGTTTGACTGTGCCGGCATTGACAAACGCCGCACCAGCCGTTCTAAATACGGTACCAAAAAACCGAAAGTAGCAGCATAACTTCTAGGAGAAATACACTATGGCACGTTCAAGCAAACGACAAGTACGAGAGGTCATTCCAGATCCAAAGTACAACTCAACCAAAGTTGCAAAACTTATCAACAGAACCATGCAGGATGGTGAAAAAACTGTTGCGGTGAAAAACGTGTACGCCGCACTCGATATTATTCAGCAAAAGATGAACAGAAACCCTTTGGAAGCTTTTGAGGATGTTATCCGAAATATTGCTCCGCAAATGGAGGTGCGTTCTCGAAGGGTTGGTGGTGCTGCATATCAAGTTCCAATGCCGGTTCGTCCTGCTCGCGCTTTTTCTCTGGCAGTTCGCTGGTTAGTTGATGAGTCTCGTAAACGCCCAAGCTCAACCTATCACACATTTTCCGAGAAATTGGCAGCTGAGATGATGGATGCACTGAAGAATGAAGGTGGTGCAATCACCAAGAAGATGACGATGCATCGAACCGCAGAGGCGAACAAAGCATTTGCGCACTTTAGGTGGTAGGGGAACATATATGTCTCGTGGTGAAGCAGTGCAGAGATTAGTACACTCACTGGAGCAAGCAAAGGAGAAATGTCGACTTTGGGGTGATACACAAGATCATCAGGTCATGTATAACATTCTTTTGCAATTCGACATGCTTCCAAGGGAAGCATGCACCGCGTTTCGCGAGATGAGCTATGATGAAATTCTGAGGTTGCCCTCCGGACAGAAAGATACAGTTTTAGAAAAAATCCGAGAGACTTTTGATCACTTGCGTACCAGCTAATAGATATAGAAAAGGAATGTATGGCCACAGCCCAAACAATTAAAACATCAAACCGCAACGTTCCATTGGATCGTATTCGCAACATCGGCATTATCGCTCACATTGACGCGGGTAAAACAACCACATCCGAGCGTATTTTGTTCTATACAGGAAAGTCATACAAAATCGGCGACATTGACGAAGGTAATACGCAGATGGACTGGATGGAACAGGAGCGAGAGCGTGGTATCACGATTGTTTCTGCTGCAACCACAACATTTTGGACACCAGTGCTCGATACAGCAATGCCAAAAGAGGCGTACCGTATTAACCTCATTGACACACCGGGACATGTTGACTTTACCGCAGAGGTTGAGCGATCGCTTCGCGTGCTTGATGGTGGTGTGACGGTGCTTGATGGTGAAGAAGGCGTCCAGTCTCAGTCAGAGACCGTATGGCGTCAAGCCGATAAATACAACGTTCCCCGTATTTGTTTCGTGAACAAGATGGATAAGCTTGGGGCAAACTTCGAGCGAACCGTTGAAGATATTCGTACGAAGTTTGGTGTAACTCCAGCTGTTATGTCGCTGCCAATT
>DATEVM010000030.1:0-3555 GCA_035281785.1 Patescibacteria group bacterium | reverse complement strand
TAAGCGGAAATGTAAAGGATATTCGGGATGCGTACTCGCATGCGCATGTTCTCGTTGCGCCTATTTTTAGCGGCAAGGGAACCCGATATAAAGTGCTGGAGGCGTTTGCGACGGGCACGCCTGTTATTGCAACGGGGTTGGCGGTTGAAGGACTCAGTATTACGCAGGGACTGCATGCGCTTATCGGAAACACAGCAACAGAATTGGCGGATCACACCGTTCGAGTGCTTCGAGATAAGAAATTATGGAATGTGTTGGCAAAAAATGGAGCGGAATTAGTGTTTAAGGAGTATAACTGGAAGAATATATCAGCCAAACTCGATAGGATTTACTCAGAGTTAGGAAAGCGAAGAGAAACATGATACGACTCAGTATTATTATACTTAGTTACAACACAGCTGATTTTCTGAAAAAAACGTTGGCATCCGTGCAACGAGTCATGCAGGCGGATTGGGAGGTTCTTGTTGTTGATAATGATTCGACAGATGGATCTCCAGAGATGGTTGCGGAGCGTTTTCCATTTGTAAAGGTTATAAAAAATAATACAAATCTTGGGTTTGCAGCAGGAAACAACGTAGGCTTAAAAAAGGCACGAGGGCAGTATGTCATGCTTCTTAATTCAGACACTGAGCTGCTTTCTTCAAGTCCTATCGATCCCCTTCTTTTCTACTTAGATGCTGTGCAGGAAGCGGCGATAGCCTCGCCAAAAGTGGTTATGGCAGATGGAAGACTAGATCGTGCAAGTCATCGAGGTTTCCCAACACCATGGAATGCTGTGACATATTTTTTGGGTATGGAAAAACTATTCGGAACAGTCCCTGTGCTCAATAGGGTGTTTGGTAGATATCACCAAACTTGGGAGTCTCTCAACGCTGTTCATGAGATAGATGCCTGCACGGCTGCAGCAATGTGCGTTCGTGCAAAAGCGATTGACGAAGTAGGCTTACTCGATGAACAGTTTTTTATGTACGGCGAGGATTTGGATTGGTGTTATCGATTCAAAAAAGCCGGATGGAAGATTGTTTTTATTCCAACAGTTCGCGTACTACATCATAAAAATAAATCGGGAATAAATCGCACAGTGCAACATGTTCATGAACAACAAATCCGCACTCGCGCAAAGTCTCAATTTTTTGATACAATGATTCAGTTCTACGAAAAGCACTATGTATCAGCCTATCCTTTGTGGTTGAGACATTTCGTCCACAATGGGATTCGACTGGTGCGCATATTGAAAGGAGCGTGACATGATAGTCACAAAAAAAATGACTGCTATGAGTAAGGCAGATCTACAGTTCTCAATTGATCAGCTTCGAAAGGATAAGATGATTCTTTCCTTAGAAGCAATCATGATATCGTTTGCAGCTGTGTTGACCGCGGTTTTTCTTCCAGAAATTCTCTACCGTGTACTCTACGCAAATCCGGCGGTAAAACTTGATCCTGAGCTACTGAGCTGGATTCCTGTGGTGTCGTACATCGTTGCCGTGGGATTCACGATTGTGGTAGGTATTAAAAACACAATGATCTGGTCGAAAGTTCGCATGCTTGAACAGCAAGCCGAGCTCGCCAAAAAGTAACGCATGAGAATCGGTATTGATGCCCGCCTCGCTGGCCTGAAACATGCAGGTATTGGAAGGTATATTGAAGAGTTGTTGCGTAGTCTTTTACGCACAGACGCACAGCATCAGTGGGTTGTATTTCTTCACAGTGAAGGTCAGCTGCCTTGGTTAGAAGCAGATGAGCGGGTTGAAATACGGTATGCACCCATAAAGCACTACACGCTCATGGAACAGATCATGATGCCGAAAGTGTATGAGCAGGCATCCTTAGATCTGTTGCATATACCGCATTTTAATGTTCCCTTGGGCTACAAGAAACCATACGTGGTGACGATCCACGATTTATTATGGCATGAGCGGCGTGACCGCTCAGCAACGACACTTTCACCGCTCATGCATTTATTAAAGTACCGTACATATCGATACATATCCGAGACTGCGATTCGAAATGCAAAAGCAGTGTTTGTTCCCACGGAACATGTGAAGCATATCGTTGAAAGATATACCGTTTCTGATCGAGTTTTTGTGACACCAGAAGGTGTTTCGTCATCGTATAAGATTGATGGTCCTAAGGCAGAACGACCATATCCTTTTATTGTGTATACCGGTAGTTTGTATCCTCACAAAAATGCACCATTTATCTTGGAATTACTGTTGCGTGAACAGGAACTTCATGCAGTCATTGTTTCTGGAAGATCTGTATTTCACAGCACTTTTTGGGATGAAGTAAAACATCGTAAACTTGAAACGCGCGTCCACCTTGATGGATATCTTCCCGACAATGAAGTTGCCGCATTGTATCGATCCGCTGTCGCGTTAATATTCCCATCCTTCTCAGAGGGGTTTGGATTGCCTGGATTGGAAGCAATTGCATGTGGCGCACCCGTAATGGCATCCGACATTTCCGTGTTCCATGAAGTATATGGTAAAGCTGCATTATATTTCAGTCCTTTTGATGTAAGTTCATGCGTAAAAGAGCTGAAACGTTTGAAAAGTGAAAGTGTGGTTCGAACATTGCGAAACGCATCCGAAGATATATTGAAAAAGTATTCATGGAATCATATGGCAAAAGACACACTCCGCGTGTATGAACAAGTCGGAGAGTGAGGTGGATTCCACTATGCCGCGCATCGCACTTGTATATGACAGAGTAAATAAATATGGTGGTGCTGAGCGGGTACTGCAGTTTCTTCATACACTTTTTCCTGATGCGCCGCTTTATACGGCAATATACGATCCAAAAGGAGCACCTTGGGCGGATGGTTGGAATGTTATTCCGTCATTTTTGCAACGTATTCCTTTCCTTCGGAGGCATCATGAACTTCTCGGCATGTTTATGCCAATTGTCTTTGAGTCATTTGATTTTTCCATGTTTGACATTGTTATTTCCGTCACCAGCGAGGCTGCAAAAGGCATTATCACGAAGCCGGAAACGAAACATATATGTTATCTCCTTACACCCACTCGTTATTTGTGGGTGAAGCCGAAAGAGTATGAGCGGGATTACTATGGTGGTTGGAAAATGGTGCTACTCCCGTTTCACAGACTATTTCTCGCATATCTTCAATGGTGGGACAGGGTTGCTGCGTTTCGACCGGATAGTATTGTTCCAATTTCTGAGGTAGTACGAAAACGGTGCGAAGTTATATATAAAAGAAAAACCGAGCCTGTGATCTATCCACCGATTGATTTGGCACTTTTCTCAATGAAAGTGGGTGTTACGCCACCGTTTAACTCGTTTTATCTCTGTGTCACCCGTTTAGTGCCATATAAGCGAGTCGACTTAGCTATCAGAGCGTGTAAAAAAACAGGAAAGAACCTTGTGATCATTGGTGTGGGATCGGATGAGGATCGTTTGCGCGATATAGCGGGCAAAGCGGTAAACATTTTTTTCGCAGGACATTTGACAGATGAAGAGCTGGTTGGGTACTATCAGCAATGCACGGGACTTCTGTTTCCCGGTGAGGAAGATTTCGGTTTGACGGCGATTGAGGCG
>DATEVM010000029.1:0-6346 GCA_035281785.1 Patescibacteria group bacterium | reverse complement strand
AATGGGCCACCAGAGTTCCCTGGGTTAATTGCAGCATCAGTTTGAATAACATTGTCGAGCCGTTCCGCAAAACCAGAAAAGCCATCGTTTGCGTCAATACCTCTGCCTAAACCCGAAATGACACCTTTCGTAACGGTATGTCGAAACTCACCAAGTGCCGTGCCAATGGCAACTACGGTCTGCCCAACCCTCAGCGCAGAAGAGTCGCCTAGCTCGACTTGATTTAATGTTGCATCAACTTTGAGAATGGCCAAATCGTTTACGGGGTCTCTGTAGATTTTTAATACGTCGTACTCTTTGTCGTCTCTCGTCACGATTTTGTACGCAGCATTACTGTCCCCCACCACATGTTTGTTCGTAACAACAAGTCCTGCCCAATCAACAACAAATCCCGTTCCAATATCTCGTTTGATTGTTTCTTCTCGCAGAGATCCACCAGGTGCGTTAAATGAACCGAACGGATCTAAAGAAAACGAGTCAAATGTTGGCTGTTTTGAAGTAATCGTAACAGTCACCACCGATTGTGATGCTTTATCGGCAACATTAGAAATCGTAGCATCGTCGCCTACAAAAACCGACTGTTCTTGGGTTTTAGAATCAAGAAACGAAGGGCTCCAAGATCTCGGGAAAAAACGGTCTAACGGTTTGATAACAAAAAGCCGATCAGCAATTGCACCGCCAACAGCGGAAAAAAGGAGCAAGATTACTATGCCAAAAAACACAAGCTTGGGCATGATTTTTTTCATAATACTTCAACAGCTTTTTGCAACGCCTCATCAACATCCGCTGTGTTCACATCGTCAACAGCAGATACGTCTGGAGCTAACCCTTTTTCGTGAATCCAGTTTCCTGAAGGCAATAACCATCGCGCAATCGTAATGTGCAGTCCGGCACCTCCGGGAAGATCATCCTGCGCATCCTGCACCGTTCCCTTGCCGAATGTGTTTTCTCCCACAAGTTTTGCATTACGACGATCGCGCAATGCTCCTGCAACAATTTCTGATGCTGACGCACTTCCTTTATTCACTAAAACAATGATTGGAATGTCAATCAAACGACCTTTGTGGTTGACGGTATACACTTGACTCTCAACGCGCCCCTGCTGTGTTACAACCGTTCCGTTTGGAATAAACTCGCTTGCAACATCTATTGCTCCCTGCAGATACCCACCT
The DNA here is from genome assembly GCA_035281785.1 of Patescibacteria group bacterium. Lineage (GTDB taxonomy): Bacteria > Patescibacteriota > Microgenomatia > UBA1400 > UBA12028 > DATEVM01. The sequence continues at coordinate 5,174 of DATEVM010000029.1, read as the reverse complement.
GGGTTGTTTCTCATGTCCAATACAATACCTTTTATTGTTGAGCGTTCCGAAATGATCTGCGATACAGCAGTGTTCCACTCCCCATTGGTTCTTTCACCAAATCGCGATAGCGAAAGGTGTGCGGCCTTTTTCCCGTCAAACTCAACCGTCGCCAACTCAACAGAGGGAACAAGGATTGTGTCGCGCATGAGTTCTTTTTCAAGAGGCTGTCCGCCCTCACGTAGAAAGGTCAACTTTACGGTCGTCCCTTTTGGACCACGGATCAGATCAACTGCTTCCGGTAGCGTGATGCCTGCTGTGTCTCGGTCAATTCCTTTTTTCTCGTCCTTTATGCGTATGATAAGATCCCCAGCTCGAACATCAGCCTTCTCGGCAGGATGACCTTTGAGTGGTGCGACCACAGCTAATGTTTGATTTTTAAATCCAAGTTGAATTCCTACCCCATCAAACGAACCCTGAAGATCTTCCATGCTCCGTTTTTGATCTTCTGGAGGAAGATACACAGTGTATGGATCACCTAACGCGCTCGTCATTCCTTGAATTGCGCCGTATACCATTTTTTTTGCGTCAATTTTTTCCGGGTCAAAATAGTACGTTTCAAGTCTTCGCCACACTTCCCAAAACTGTGAAAAGTCTACAGAAGATTTATCTTGCGAAGGACGGATGTTTAGTAGCCGGGTAGACTGAGGAATCGCTTGAAGCACCTGCGAAACACCAGGAACTTGTTGTCCAGCCCCTATGCGAAATCAAACAACAGCACCGACAGCAATCAGTAAAATTCCGACAACAAAAGACCGTGCCATGCGTAGCTTCATCCCGAAAGTGTACTACACTCCTCCGCGAGAAACTAGCTCTATGTTTGTCGCTCTATAGCCTATGCTTATAGCGTTGTCACAAATGGGACAAGAGCGATGTGGCGTGCGCGCTTAATCTGTTGCGAAAGCTCACGCTGCTGTTTTGCAGAAAGACCGGTTCTGTCCTTGCGCAAAATGTCTCCGCGCTCGGTCATGTACCGCTTGAGCGTTTCCGGATCTTTGTAATCAAACTTATCCGGTGGCGGCGTCTTCACTACATCTGGTTGAATTCTTTTAAACATATTTCTCCTTAAAATGGAATATCATCACTTATATCTTCGGCGACTGGCGGTTCTTCAACCGGTGGAACTTCATCCGATGACGCCTTTTTCGCTGTCTTTTTTGGTTTGGACTGTTTTGCAGACGTATCTCCTGCGTCAGACGGATATGCATATGAAGAGCTGTCGCCTTCTCCAGCGGTAGTTCTGTTCGCCGAATCGAGCAGGATCATGTTCTCCATAACAATCTCTGTTACCTGTCGCTTTTGACCCTCTTGCGTAGTCCATTCGCGAGTTTGCAAACGACCTTCAACATAAACCTTGCGGCCTTTTTTCAGTAATTGTCCACAAATTTCCGCAAGTTTTGACCAAGCAACTAACCGATGGAACTCGGTTTCTTCGTTCCGCTCTCCCCCTTCGGTCGTGGTCCAACTACGATTGGTGGCAAGCCCAATGGTGCAGACGGCCGTACCCTGAGGTGTGAAGCGGAGTTCCGGATCACGGGTCAAATTTCCTATCAATAAAACCTTGTTTAATGAACGACTAGACATGAATTGATGTCCCCCTTATTAGTCCTGTTCTACTAAGACACACAGGTGGCGGATCACCCCACTGGTGTGTTTTACCAATTGCTCGAGTTCCTGCGCTTTTGCAGCATCAAGCGAAAACACGTACAACACATACACTGCGTCTTCGTGTTTTTGAATACGATAGGCCATGAGTTTGCGACCCCAATTATCTGTTTTGGAAATCTTTCCGCCGAGGGTTGTAATATGCCCCGTAACAGCGTCCTGCGCCTTTTTAAGTTGTTCTGATGTAAGGTCCGGCGCAAAGAGGACCGTGAGCTCATAGGCTCGTTTCATAATTTCCTTTCTAGCTCATAGGTATTTGGACCCACTATGCATGCAGTGGATGAGCTACGAATCTGGATGATTGTACCAGATACGACCACTGCAGACAAGTGGAGACAGTATATCGATGAAACCTTACAAACGTTTGACAAAAATGTATGTGCTTAAGGTACAGCAAGTATACTTGGAAACACGACAGCATTTCACTCAGTTCAACACTCGAGAAGTGGTATACTACCCACCAAAAGATTGTCAGAGGGGGATGATATGGCTGTAGAGTTCTTTCATTATGACAACGGAGCGGATATTGTGCTGGATGGTGCGGCCCTTGACCTACTTATTACCGCCGTCGGAAGCGATGTTGTCATTCGATATCTCAAGACACAATTTCGCATCTTACTTGAGGGGAAAGAGATTTTGACAAGAAACCCAGATGTGACGCATGTAAAGATACGACTGGCAAAGGCCGCATCTGCCGACCTCAAACAAGCATGTGCACAACACGGTCTGGAGTACTACGAAACATTTGGAGATGGAACAAATTTACAGCTTCCCCCACTTCAAGCGCAAGAGTAAAAAAGTGGTATAATCAACCCAATATGGCAAACACAAAACAAGAAAATGCAAAAGCGCTTGCAGCGCACATGCGCGAAGTTACAGAGCAACAACTAACATTTCTCACAAAGTCCGAACAAAAAGCCTTTCTACAAGGAATCATCTCCGCACTCGCACAAAGAGACATGGAAGCAACCTATACAAATCTTAACCTTCTAAAGATGATGGTTGATGCGCTCGCAGAAGGACTTCAAGTTGTAGAGGCAAAAGCGGAACTTACCACACAAAGAGATGGAAAAAATGCTATTGAGTGGCTAAAAGTGAGAACATTCCAGGCTTTCGTCTCTATGATTGACTCAAACGTCCAGCAAGATGCTGCGTTGAACTAACAGACTTGCAGCGATATACCATTCGTTTTTTACGACCCAATTGCAAACTCCACAACATCGCCGTCCTGCATGACATAGTCTCTTCCCTCTTGGCGCATCTTCCCTGCCTCGCGAACACCCTTCCATCCGCCATGAGTAATAAAATCATCTAAATGTGCAATGTTTGCTTTGATAAATTTTTTCATGAAATCTGTGTGAATCTCCCCAGCCGCTTCTACCGCTGACGACCCAGCTCTCACCGTCCACGCCCTCACCTCTTTCTCACCGGCGGTTAAAAACGATTGCAAACCTAGGGTGCGGTATGCGGAGGCGATAAGTCGTTCCAGCCCACTTTCTTGCACTCCCAGCTCAGTTAAAAATGCGCGCTGATCCTCTTCCGAAAGGGCTGCAAGCTCACTTTCAATCAAGGCAGAAATCACCACACATTGTTCCGGTGACACGTTTAGTTCTTCGGCAATTCTCTTTCGGATTTCGTCAGCATGTTTTACGTCGTTTTCACTTACGTTACAGATAAAAAGCGTCGGCTTTGCGGTGAGCAACCCAAGTTCTTTGCCAAATTGACGTTCCTCGTCGGTTGAAAGAATGTTCCGAGCGGATATACCGCTATTCAACGCATGCTTGAGTTTCTCCACAACTCCCCATTTAAATAAAGCAGCCTTATCTGTCACACCCTTTGGTTCTTTTTGCTTTTCAACAGTCGTCAAATCAGATAGTTGTAGTTCTGTTTCCACAGTTTGATAATCACTTGCAGGATCCACAGCTCCCGCTCGGATGATATTGTCATCCGTAAATGCACGCAGCACGTGCGCAATAACCGAAACTTCCCGAATGTGTGAAAGAAACTTATTTCCGAGTCCTTCTCCTTTTGAAGCACCAGCAACAAGTCCCGCAATATCAACAAACTCAACCGTTGCCGGTACGAGGGGTGGTTTTACGCCGGACTCTTTTTGAATAACCTGCGCCAACATGCTCAATCGAAAATCTGGAACCGGGACAATGCCTATATTCGGTTCAATCGTCGCAAAAGGATAGTTTGCCGCAAGTGCAGCCTGTTTTTTTAAAAGCGCGTTAAATAGTGTAGACTTTCCAACATTTGGAAGACCAACGATTCCTATAGCGAGATTCGACATCTCCGGATTGTATCATTATTTTCTTCTGAAAGGATCAAAATGCTGCGTAGGTCATACTGTTTCCCTCAAGCCCAACCGTTTAGACCTGTATGCGCATGTATTTGCTTAATATCTATATGAATCTTTCTTATACGGACCGTCTGCTGAAATTCCCAAATATTTCTCTTGTTCCTTGGATATTCTTGTTAGTTTAGAAGCAACTTCCGGAAGTGACATTCTCGCAACTTCTTCATCAATTTCTCTCGACAAACGATAGATACAAACGATGTCGTATTTTTTTGGGTGTTTTACGACATCGATAAGTGCTAGCGCATGGGTTGTGTATGTAGTTCCCATCACCGTAGGAGGATGCCCGTAACCAGCATACAAATTAAGAACATATCCATCACAAAGTAGATATATGTTCCTTCCATTCGGCAATGTGTATCTTTTACAGTTTTCGTTGAGGACTACAATCTCTGAAAATGTAGTATTTTTGAAATAGTCTGTATCTATTTCCATATTATGCTCACTCATGTTCATAAGAAGCGCTCCGTCTGCGATTTGCTCCATATCTTTACCAGCAATCGTTCGAATACAACCTGTAGCGGTAATAATTATTTTAGAACTTGCAAGTGCTTCCTCTTTAGAAGTTATTGAGTACCCGTCCATGTGGGCCTGCATCGCCCTGATAGGATCAATTTCCACTATCGATACATGAGCGCCAAGTCCCCTCATTACTTGAGCGCAACCCTTGCCAACCTCACCGAATCCAAAAACAGCGGTTCGTTCGCCAGCTATTTGAATGTTGAGTGATCTTTGGATTCCTTCCAGCAATGATTCTCGACTTCCGTAAATATTATCAAACTTCGATTTTGTCACCGATCCATTAATATCAATGACGCGAAAATAAAGCTTTTTCTCATCTCCGAACATTGAAAAGTATTTATGCATGCCGCTCGTAGTTTGTTCCAAAACGGCCTTTATATCTTTGAGTACGTCGGGGTAGTTTTTATCTAGAAAAAGTGACATTTCAGCACCATCGCTTATCACAAAATCTGGAGCAATCACCTTCCCAGAACGATCCCTATATTGGACCATATGGTAGGCCTTATCGTATTCATCCTCATTCATGTGTCGAAACCCAAACACGGGAACACCGCGCGAAACCATGTAAGCGGCAGCGCTATCAATTGTG
>DATEVM010000028.1:0-4836 GCA_035281785.1 Patescibacteria group bacterium | reverse complement strand
AAGCGGGCGAATCTGACAAGAAAAAATTAAAAAGTGTACTTGAAGAAAAAATGTCGACGATACAAATGAGACTTGAAAATCGTGCAGAAATTCGCAACACTGAACGCGGATTTGAGATTAAGAGTGGTGAAACAAGGGTGGAAACAGCTTTACCTATTCAGATAAATCCGGAAACAAGACAACTTTCCGTTGTGACGCCTCAAGGCACAAAAACAGTTACCACTCTTCCTGATGAGGCCGTAAATACGATTCAAAGCTTGAATACAAAGGAGCGTGCCGTGGGAGGCGCTTCTCTTGAAACGCGCGGTGACGATGTGGTGTATAACGTAGAGACAGAGCGTAGCGAGCGTATGTTTGGACTTCTGCCCGTCCTTATTCGCCGCAATGTGGAAGTATCGGCGGTGACGGGGCAGGTTACATCATCACAACAGTCGTTTACACAGCGGCTGATGGACCTGTTCTCGTTTTAGTTAGAAAGGATATCTATGGATGCCAAACAAAACCTGCCACAGCAGGACACATTAACTGCGTTACAAGCGCTTTTGGAACGACAAACGGAGCGGACCGACGAACTGCGTCGCCAACTGAGGATGTTGAGCGAAAGTATGAAAGCAATTTTGGAAAATGACACCCAGCTTTCCGAGGCTGCGGTGCTTGCCGAGCACGCAACAAAGCAAATTAAAGAGCGAAAAAAAACACTCACAGAGTCTCCCGAGTATCGACAAGACCGAGTGAAGTCTGTGGAAATGAAGGACGAACTAAAAGAGCTCGAAGAATCATTAAATAATAACCTTCTATCGTACTATCAACAAACCGGGGTTAAGACGTTTGATACCACCGGTGGTGAACAACGCGAGTTTCGTATTCATGCAAAAGTACTTCCAAAGAAAAAAGGAGGGGGTCATGAGTAAGAGTACAACGACACAAGCACCAAAGTACCTTGATGATGCTTTTCAGGAAGAATGCGCAACACTGCTTAAAACATTCCTAAAAAAACATAAGGACTACGGCAAAGGAAACATATTAGAGATCGGCGAGTTGGGTATTTCGTTTAGAATTGCCGAAAAAGTGAGCAGGTTGAAAAATTTATTGGCGAAGTCGGAAGGTCCGAAAAACGAATCGATCGAGGATACATGGATTGATATAGGGGTGTACGCAGTGATCGCTCAACTATATCGAAAAGGATTGTTTCAAAAACTTGAAGTGAAATAGGAGTGATGCCGAGAGAATGATTCGATATGTCCGCCTTCTTCGTTTGCAGGATCAGTATATTCAAATAGGAAGTGTTTTTGCAGGAGCGCTCTTTTCTGGTCTCCACGTTTCATATATTTGGCAGTGGATGTTTTCGCTTACGCTTATTTCCTGTGCCGCCTTTGTTTTAAATGAATGGGTGGATAGAAATGATACCGACATACATAGCTGGAACCCAATCCATGTACGGGAAAAGCTCGACAAAAAGATCGTTTGGAGTCTCATTGGTGGTTTAACTTTGGCGGGGTTGCTTCTCAGTATTCCGATTCACATGAGCTTGTGGGCGATTGCATTCAGCATTGCAACAATCGGATACTCACTTCCGCCGTTTCGGATGAAAAACATTCCCATCCTTGACGTATTAGCGCAGGTGGTTGGTTGGATTATCATTCCTTTTCTATCAATACTATGGTGCTGTTCAAACAGAATGGATGCCGTACTCTTTTCAATATTTCTCGCATGCATATCCTGGGGTATAACATATCCGTATGTATTGGCCGACTACAGCGCCGATCTGAAAGCGAAACTTCGTGGAACACATGTGCTTTTAGGGTTTCGTCCCACACTTTTTCTCACGATCATCTTCATTGTCGTTGGAAATGCAGGACTTCTTATACGCAGATCGATTCCTCAATATCCGTGGGTTGTGTTCTTTTCACTTTTAAGTATTGTTTCCGCGTTTCTTTGTATCAGATGGCTTCGTATTTCTTCCAGAAAGACATCAGAAGAGGAGATGCAGCGATATTCTCGATTTATGAAACCAATCACACAGCTTATTGTCCCTGTGTTTTTTGTGCTCTATTTTTTCTCCTAGGTTGATGTGAAGTTATTCGTTTTTGCCGTGACACTTTTTATATTTTTTACCACTGCCACACGGACATGGATCGTTTCGGCCTATTTTTGCTGCCGCAATACCGGGTTTTGTTATAGCTGGACCTTTTGCTTTTGCGAGTGCTTGTGCCAAATCTGAGAGCGATCCTTTTGTAGACTTTGGTGCGCCTGGTTTTTGGGCTTGTTGCGCCTCTTCGGCAATCGAGCTGCCAAACACGTCTTGTTTTACCTCAACCGCTTGTTGCGGAACCATGCGCTCGGTTGGAACATTTGCCTGTATGCGATACACCTTATGCACAATGTCGTCGTTCATGCGACCCATGAGGTTTTCAAACATTTCAAACGCTTCCTGTTTATATGCGGCGAGCACCGTTTGTTTGTCTCCGCGCAACCAGATACCTTCACGAAGATTTTCAATGTTATCCAAGTGATCCATCCACTGTTGGTCTATAGATGAAAGTGTGGCAAACCGCTCAATTTCACGCATGATTTGCGGGCCGTACGACTGTTCTCGTTGCTCATATATATCGAGTGCTATTTTTTGAATCCACGAGATCATCGCCTCTGCGGTGTTAAGCTTAGCAAGCTCTTTGCGCATTCGTTGTTGTGAAGTCTCATCAAAAGGAATGATACTGATGAACTCCTTCATCATAAGAGAAACGTTGTCGTCCGAGGCTGCTCCGGATTCTGGTGCGTGCTGTGAAACGAATGATGAGATGGTTTCACGAATGTTGGTGAGAATATCATCTTTGAGATCTTTTTCGCCAAAGAGAATCTTTTTGCGGCGAGCATAGATGATTTCACGCTGTTTGTTCATGACATCGTCAAACTCGACGAGTCGCTTGCGCTGATCAAAAAAGAATCCTTCAACTTTTACCTGAGCCTGCTCAATCGCCTTCCCAATCATGCCATGTTCAATCGGTTGCGTTTCGTCGATCTTCAAAAACTCCATAAGGCGGCTAATTTGCTCTCCTCCAAAGAGTCTCATAATTTCGTCTTCCAGAGAGAGGAAAAAGCGGGAAGATCCGTTGTCACCCTGACGTCCGGAACGTCCGCGAAGCTGGTTATCGATACGACGAGACTCATGTCGTTCGGTGCCGATCACATGAAGACCACCCAATGAAACAACTTTTTCATGATTTTTTTGCCACCTTGCAACGTCTTTTTCATACGACTTTTCACCTGAATAGTCTTTTCTCTCAGGTTTTGATCCACCCAACACAATGTCGACACCGCGGCCTGCGATGTTGGTTGCAACGGTTACAGCACCGAGGAGTCCGGCATTTGCAATAATAAACGCTTCTTTTTCGTGGTTTTTTGCATTCAGAACCTGATGGGTAACACCCTTGCGCTCTAGATATTCCGAGATAATGTCGTTATGTTTGATGGAACGTGTACCGATTAAAATTGGCTGGTGCTTGGTGTGGAGTTCCTCGATTTCTCGGACGATTGCGCTGTATTTTGCACTTGTCGTTTTATATACAACATCTTGGTGGTCAATGCGTTGTACTTGAACGTGCGTCGGAACAACAATAACCTCCATGTTGTAGATCTTTTTGAATTCCTCAGACTCTGTTGCCGCAGTTCCTGTCATGCCTGAGAGTTTTTTGTAGAGACGAAAGTAGTTTTGGAGCGAAATCGTGGCAAGAGTGCGTGATTCCTGTTGAATCTTCACGTTTTCTTTTGCCTCGATTGCCTGATGAAGTCCGTCGCTGTACCGACGACCGTACATAAGACGGCCTGTGTGCTCATCAACAATGATTACCTCTCCATCGCGAACGATATAGTCTTTATCTCGTTGGAAGAGTGTTTTGGATCGAAGTGCTTGCTCAACGTGATGGATAACATCAAAACTTTCTTCGTACAAGTTTGTGACACCAAGTTTTTTTTCAATACGCTTCACACCAAGATCAGTCAAGGTTGCGGTTTTCATTTTTTCATCAACCGCATAGTCGGCATCTTTTGTGAGTGTTTCTACAATTTTCGCAAAGTCGTAGTATTTTTTGGTGGGCTCACTGTCTGGCGCGGAGATGATGAGTGGTGTTCTGGCTTCATCAATTAAAATAGAGTCTGCTTCGTCAACAATTGCGAAGTAATGATTGCGCTGGACAAGATCTTCCACGCGGGTAACCATGTTATCCCGAAGGTAGTCGAAGCCAAACTCATTATTTGTTCCATAGGTAACATCGGCATTGTATGCCTCTACGCGTGTAACGAGCCGAAAGTGTTCCAAACGGTCGTCACCACGTTCTTCCCCTCTAAAATCTGGATCAAATATGTATGCCTTGTCATGAACGATAACACCCACAGATATACCGAGTGCGTGAAAAATAGGGCCCATCCATCCCGCGCCAAGTTGCGCGAGGTAGTCGTTTACCGTGACAAGATGAACACCCTTTCCAGCGAGAGCGTTTAGGTAGAGCGGCAGTGTGGCAGACAGTGTTTTACCCTCACCCGTTTTTTGCTCTGCGACCTTTCCTTCATGGAAGGCAATTCCCGCCATCATCTGCACGTCATAGTGACGCATGTTAAGGGTTCGGCGCGCCGCTTCTCGGACCAGCGCATAGGCTTCTGGAAGAAGACTATCTAAGGAAGTTCCGTCTTCTACGCGCTTTTTAAACTCGGCGGTTTTCGCCTTGAGTTTTGTGTCTTGGATTTTCTTAAACGACGGTTCGAGCGCATTGATCTTGCCAATAACAACCTCGTACCGTTTTATGGTTTTGGCGTTTTCATCAAAGAGCTTTGAGAAGAATG
>DATEVM010000027.1:0-5633 GCA_035281785.1 Patescibacteria group bacterium | reverse complement strand
ATATCCGCATTCCTCATAATCTTTTTAGAACGCAAAATCTCCTCTTTTGTTAACCATTGCGCATCAAAAATCTCTTCCTGTATGGCTGGGTTTTTTGTCGTATCAATGGTTGGCTTGCCAACAAGTTTACATTGGTAGCCAAGACAAATGACATGAACATGCTCATGCGTTCCACTCTTATGAAATACAAAGTCCCAGCCACCGACAGGATGCTGGACATCAATTGCTAAACCAACTTCTTCCATTACCTCTCTTGCGAGCGCAACGCGCAGTGATTCTCCCGCTTCAACTCCTCCACCTGGGACATCGTAAATAAGGGATGTTTTTCTGTTATCTCTGATTCGCTCTTTAATAACGAGAATTTTTCCCTCGTGAACAATAAATGCTTTTACTCCCGGTCTAATGCGCGTGACAATGTTCATCGTCATTTTCCGAGCGCACTTGATATTACCCCAGCGATTTTTTGAATGAGAGAATGCCGAACCTGCTGAGTAATGTCGAGAGTTTGTCTTGAGTATTGTCTTGCTTCTTCAGGAGAGATTTCACGGACTGAGTACTCAAAGCCATTCACATTTCCCAGAAACATTTCTTGCCCTTTCGGAACCCGGTGTCCGGTTTGCGATTGATAGAGTCCTGTGCCTACATATTCCGGAGGAACAAGATACTTCACATGCTCTTGGGACATGTCTACGAAATAGTATTTTCCTTGTACGATGATAACTACCTGGTCATGAGTTGTATTTCTTTCGAGATCTCTCAATATTTTGTCGAGAAAGCTCCCAACATGTACATGAAGGAATCCCCCGTCTTGTCCGTTGTGTATTTTCAATGATTCTGTGGTCATGTTTTCCTTTCATGAACTAGAGTTTATTAACAATATTCTGTGGCTTGGAGCCGGTAGCAGATACCATATTTTGCACCCATATATCTAATAGATTCTGAAGAGAATCCTGCGTATACCATGCCATGGCGGGTAAAGGCAATACATTCCCTTCGTACGCAGTCGGATCTTTTGCGTTGTCTCCCTCAAAAGCATAACCCGCAATTTCTTCATTTTTCACCTTTTTCAGGATGTAGTCTTCGTCCCATAGATCCTTCACTCTGTTAATACCCACAAGAATTGAGGAGGATTTTACTGAATCTAGTAATGTATGAGTCAGAAGTTTTTTTGTGTCTTCATTTTCGACTAAGGCAGGAATAATGACATCTGCCGTTTGGAATACATCTCCAAGTTTATGATATGTAAATCGCTTGTCCTTCGTTGTTCTCGACCAATATATGACGTTCATTCCAATTCCAGCACCAATTTCACATATGCGGGTCCCTATTCTTCCTAACCCGACAACACCCAGTGTTTTTCCTTTTAAAAGCATGGGCTTACGAGTTTTCCAATCAATCTTCCAACCGTTTTTAATATACAGCGGAAGATTTCTCCCAACATCAATAGCCATGCCCATAGCATGTTCTGCAACAGAATCAGCTGAAAAACCTGGACAGTTTGCAACCAATACTCCAATGTCTTTTAGTACTTGCGGTTTTACCCAGTCAAATGATGTGGACTGTGTGCATACAACTTTTACATGAGGAATGTTTTTAACAGATTCTCCGTCCATATCCCATGAAAATGCATCTGGATCAACGCCGAGAACTTTTTCAGATGTATCTTGTTTCAGCTGATTCAGATCAGAAAGTTTTCCAGTATGTGTAATAATCTCCACGCTGCCGTGTTTTCGTAACAATTTCATTTGATCATCATTGGGGAGGAGTCCTTCTGGAGACATTATGAGGATAAATTTCATGGATCCCTTCAACAAAAACCGCTAGCAGGTGGAGTATAGCAAATGTAATGATGTGAGGACATATATGGCATCAAAAACTGATCTTTTAAAAGCGGGAAATAATGAAAATGTGACCCCATCCGGATTCGAACCGGAGATCTTCAGGATGAAAACCTGACGTCCTAGGCCACTAGACGATGGGGCCAATAACCCTATTAGGATGGTAATGCGTCTCGTCTTACCCAAAATGGGCAAAAGTACGCACTTTCATGCCTAACAGAGTTGTGAGTCCGGCGCGGATCGAACGCGCGACACAGAGCTTAAAAGGCTCCTGCTCTACCACTGAGCTACGGACCCGTGATACCGCGTTATCCTATCATGAAATCTCGAGATTTTGAAGATGACTGACAACTCGGTCATCGCGAATTCCAACCACATCAATTCGAATTTGTTTGTTTGGAAATTGTTTTTCGAAATACTGCGCGATCATGCGCAATTTTTGCTTTTTTTGTTTCGTGATTGCTTCATCTGGTGTCCCGAAGGCGTCAGTATCCCGACGTTTCACCTCCACAATGACCACATTATGCGCATTTACCACTACAAGATCGGCTTCCCCGAACTTCAGTCGGACATTCCTTGATAATACTCGATATCCTAACTTGAGAAAATACGCATACGCACAATCTTCTCCTTGTTTTCCGATTTGTGTTTTAGAAAGGGTAGCGCGCATTATGCGGCTTTGGTATCTGCGGTTGGAGCGCTATCAAACCGCTCACGAACCTTAGTGGCGCCATGACCAATGCGGCCACGGAGGTAGTTTAACTTTGCACGGCGAACATCGCCTTTGCGTTTTAGTTCTATCTTGATGATGTACGGAGACTGTAATGGAAAAATGCGCTCAACGCCTATATTATCAGCGGCTATTTTACGAACGGTAAATGATTTATTTGATTCACGGCCGTCAATGGCAATGATAATACCCTCAAACGCCTGGGTTTGGATCTTACCCTCATCCTCGCCAATCTTAACGTGGACACGAACGGTATCCCCCACCGAAAAGCTTTGGTTATTGTCTGTAAAATACTTTGCCATAGGGAGGAATTGTAGCAGATGTCCTCTGGATAGACAAGAGGATCACTACAAACCTGTTTGGCAGGGTTTCGCCACGCATCTTAGTACGCAATACCCTGAAAACTGGAGCAGTTTGTACGAACCCAGTCGATATATGCGGACTCGCATTGCCATCGGCGTCCGGGTTCAACAATCGGCATACAGTCGATATATCCGTTTTGTGGACAGGTCCACTTTGGTGGTTTTTTACCAGGTGATACGGTTGGACTCGGTGTTGGTGATACAGTTGGCGCAGGTGAGGTTTTAGGAGTCTGATTCTCACTATTCGACGTATTTGACGAACTTGAGTACGATATGAGCCGAAGAAGAGTAATAATGAGTGGTTGTTGAAGGTGAAATCCTTGTTGAGGACAGTTTAGTTGTCCAGGTTTGCACACAACATCCCACGACTGGTAGTACGGTAGCGGAATGAAAAGAAAAAACGCAGAAAGTATGAGTATAGTGAAGATGATTGCATGTTTTAAGAGTATGGACTGGTGATGTGCGGACATAGTGTTATTGTACAGGAAGAAAAAGGTGAATTTCGTCTAACGAAAACCCAATTTCAATGAATTGTTTTTTTATTTGCGCCTCGCTGTCTCCCCGCTCTCTCCACATTTTAGATAAAAGGACGATTGTTTCTCGAGTTTCTCCTGGAAAAATAATCCATTCTCCAGAGGTGAAGATAAAATAATCGGGTAAAAATTTTGTCCAGGTCTTTGATGCTAAGGTAGCAACCTTTACACTTTTTGCACCATGCATTTTTGCATACTTTTTTGCAATTTTTAATGTTTCACCAGAATCTGCTAAGTCATCAAAAATCAGGACCCGCTCGTTTTGAATCGTAATCGGTAGCGATTGCGTGATGACCGGCGTTCGTGCTGTTTTTCCAATGTCGGTGTAAAAGGAGATTTGAATGGATGACAGATTTGAAAGACCAAGATAGTCGCATAATGTACGCGACCAAGTAAGTCCCCCTTTGGCAAGCGCGATAATGCGGTCGTACTGTTCGCCACTCTGAATAATTTGTTCGGCGAGCTGCATCAGAACGTTGCCAACGTCGCTCCAGGTTAGCAAAAGATACGATTGCTCATGAACCGTTGTTTTTTTCATACTTCAATGCAGCCTTCATAAAGCCTACAAAGAGTGGATGCGGATGCAATGGTCTCGATTTGTACTCAGGATGTCCTTGTGTGCCAACGAAGAATGGATGAACCGATGTTGGCAGCTCAATAAGCTCAACAAGATTTTCCTTTATCGATCTTCCAGCAATAACCAAACCGGCTTTGGTTAGTTCGTCGGAGTATGCATCGTTAAATTCATACCGATGACGATGACGTTCTGAGGTTAATGTTTTACCATAGAGTTCATGGGAGATTGTTCCCTTTTCAACATTGCATTCCCAGCCACCTAGCCGCATGGTACCACCGTATGCTCGATTTTCAAGAATACGATTTTGTTCCGGGATCATGTGGACGACTTGATGTTTGGAGGCTATGTCAACTTCTTCTGTATTTGCATCCTTCCACCCAAGAACGTTTCGTGCAAACTCAACAACCGCAAGCTGCATACCGTAACACAATCCTAAATATGGAATTTTATGCTCACGCGCGAACTGCACCGCGCGGATTTTGCCTTCAACACCACGAGCGCCCCATCCTATCGGAACGATAATGCCGTGTAGTGAACCTAATATGCGTGAGACGGCACGTTCGTCAATATCTTCAAGCTCTTTACTATTCACCCATACAATCTCAAGGTTCGTTGACGCCTCAACCGAAGCATGATGAAGTGCGTCAAACAACGCTGCGTATGAATCACGCAACTGATAGTCGCCGGTTGCCAAGTATTTTCCAACGATGCCGATTTTAATGGTTGATGATTTCTTTTCTTTCAACTTCTTCACCATCTCTTCCCACTTGGAAATGTGAAGTGCGTTTGCTGGAAGATGGAGCTGAGCCAAGATTTTCTCATCAAAGTGTTGCTCCTTAAACAAGATTGGAACTTCGTATACAGAGGGAACGTCGGGATTTGCAATGATATGGTCTGGTTTGACGTTACAAAAGAACGCAAATCGCTCGCGCCTTCGCTCATCCATTGGCGTTTCCGAACGCGCAACAATGAAGTCCGGATGAATGCCCATGGAGTTTAATCGCTGAACGGACAATTGAGTTGGTTTTGTTTTTGGCTCATTAATATGAGGAGGTGTTGGTAAGTAGCTCACATGAATGTGAATGACTTGTTGATCGTTGCGGTATTCAAGAATGCGCGAAGCTTCGTAATACAGTACGTTTAAGTACTCTCCTGCCGTCCCGCCTAATTCGGTAATAATAATGTCGGCGTTCTCTTTATCACCCGCCTCATTAATGCGACGAATAATTTCGTCACATACATGGGGCATTTCAACATCTTCGCCGTTGTATCCAAATGCGCGTTCACGATCTATCACCGCTTTGTAAATTTGGCCAAGTGTTACAAAGTTATGTTTACCCATATCTTGATCAAGAAACTTTTCGTACGTTCCAAGATCCATGTCGGCTTCGGTACCATCTTCACACAAAAACGGATCTCCATGCTCAATGGGATTAATCAGCCCGGAGTCAATGTTCAGGTAATTCTCACACTTAACAATAGTAACTTTGTATCCACGCGATTTTAAAAGAAGGGCAATTGAAGCGGTTGTGATTCCCTTGCCTAAAGAAGAAAGGACTCCACCAGAAACGAAAATATATTTTCTCTGGGATT
>DATEVM010000026.1:0-6877 GCA_035281785.1 Patescibacteria group bacterium | reverse complement strand
CCAACACGCTTTCTTCGGCATCAATATTGTTTGGGGGAGTTTTTATATCAGCCATATGCATCTTTTCTGCCTATTACACACAGGCATTTTATGCGTTCTTCATGACAACGAGTTCTGTTTCTTCTGGCATTGCGGTCGCGTTTACTACAAAGGTGCTAACAGGCTCCTTCACAACCCCATACGTCTTCTGAAAATCGTCGAGCGTTGACATTTGACCGAATGTTGCTGCGTTGTGATCCGGTGTTTTGTAGTGCATGGGAATAACGTATGACGGCTCAATCGACTGAATAACCGATACTGCAACTTTTGGATCAATCGTAAAGACACCACCAACAGGGCAAAGTAACACATCTACAGACCCCATTGCCTCAATGGTTTTTTCATCGAGTTCATGACCTAAGTCCCCCAAGTGAGCAACGCTTACATCATCAATGTGAACAATGTACATAATGTTTTTACCGCGCTCCGACCCCTGCATATCATCATGAAATGATGGAAAGCCAAAAACAGAAATGCCGTTTATTTCATATTCACCAGGAGCATCAATGACAAACGGTTTATCTCGTCGAGCTGTACCCATGGCATGGTCAACTGCGTTGTGATCTTGATGCTGATGAGAAATTGTAACGATGTCGACAGACACTTTTGGTAATTTAAAGTTTCGTGTAGCATCCCCGTATGGATCCATTAATACGGTGCCTTGCTTCCCTTTTAACTTAAAACATGAGTGACCAAGGTATGTGATTTCCATGTCACGATTGTAGCGTGGGTTTTCTTCGTGTGCAATGGCACGCTCATCAAACACACTCATATCTTGCGAGACACTACCCAGCGAAACTCGAATATCTTGCTTCGCTTCAGTACATTAAAACTTCACCCGTGTAATATTTTAATCCTAGAAAAAATGCGATAATGCGCTACAATAAAGGCTCGCTATATGAAAAAAGAAGTTGGCATTGCAATAGTCCTTGGTATATTGGCCGGACTCATCATCACCTTTGGAATTTACACCGCGAACACCGCAATGAATCGGCGTATTCAGCAAAGCACAACCACTCCAACCCCCGCGCCACAACCACAAGAGCAATCTGAGCCAAAAACACTCATTCTTTTTAACCCCGAAGATAACTCGCTTACCGACAAAGATCATCTTCAGATATCCGGAACATCCGCTCACAATGCTGTTGTCGTCATTTTTGTCAATGAGACAGAAACAATCGCAAATGCTGATGAAAAAGGCAACTTTTCTGCCGAAGTTGAGTTGACCGGCGGCAGTAACGTGATCACCGTTGTTGCGACCGATGGACTGGGCAACCAAGAACAAGAACAGCGTACGGTGGTCTTCAGCACGGCAAACCTGGAAGAGACGCCCAACTCTACCATATCTGCTGTAAAAGCAAGTCCATCGCCTTCTCCAAAACAGACTCCGGGAGGTTCGCAATGAAATGTATGAAGACCACTGTCGCCGTAGCATGTATCATGATCGGGTTGATTGTATATATCCAACGGCATGGTTTTGCCTTTGCTGCCTCACCAACTCCAACCCCCACATCTGCAAAAGTTTCTACTTCAAGCGCAAAAACCGCCACCCCATCCGCATCACAGGACCCAACAGTTACACAAAATATTAAAGATCGTATAGAAAAAATTCTGGACGAAAAAACCGAAAGCGCAAAAGAACAGCTTCGAAAACGAGCATACGTCGGCCGTGTTGAACGCGTGAACACAGAGTTTGTGACCATTAAAACACTGAATGGTGAGCAAACAATTCGTTTACTACCGGACATGACCATGATTTTGTCTTTTCCCCGTCTCCAAGCGATGCAGTTACAGGAAATGGAAATCGGTGGATTTGTGGTTGTCATGGGTTACCTCAATCAAGATGACGTACTTGAGGCTCGTCGCATTCTCGTTGCAGCAACTCCCCTTTTCCCCCCAACAAAAAAAGTGATTGTGGGAACGGTTTCAGAAATAACTTCTACAAAAATCAGAGTGATAACCCGCACACAACAGGAGCAGTTGTTATCACTTTCCAAAAAAACAACGTATGAAGACTTAGAGGGCGAAGCGGTAAAGCGAACAGATATCAAGGTACAAAACAATGTGCTCATCATTCTTCGCAACGTTGATGAGTCGAGCGATTCAGCAAGCCTGATCCGCATCTTGAAATAAGACCTATAATTTGACAAATCAACAGATTTTGATATACTCCTCTCACAAGTTAATACATATAAAGCGTTCACCGGAGTCACGATCCGGGAGCTGCTCGCCAAAATGCGAGACGGAAGCTACACCGTAAAACCTAGCAGTCGATGTCGCCCAAGCGGAGTCGGCCTAAGAGCTTTTAGGAAAAACGCCTAAAAGAACAAAGGATGGGACCGCGGGAGGTCCTTTTTTGTAGGTTGAAAAACCTACGTTAACCTCTCGTTCCTTTTTCATCATGTTGTTTTGCGCAACTGCAAAACAGGCATGGTGGGAAATGAACGGGAGGTTTTTTGGATTTAACGGGAAGAACGGGACTTCCCTTTGAAAAAAGGCCACCTCTGAGGCGTGAAAACCATGAAATGAGGAAAGGAGGTATATATGGCAAACGAATCTTTACGTATCCAATTCGATGATGAAGCGGATGCGTATCTTCATCAGCAAGGAGCTCAATCCGTTGATGAAGCTGCTTGTTAGTGTGTCGCTCGCAGATCTTACAGAAGATGAGCGACAACAAGTCGTAAACGGTGAAACGATTCGTATTTCGGCCGATGAAATGTTGGCAAGAAAATACGGAACAACATCGTTTATGTAAAGCGGCGCTAGAGTGTCAATCACTCCCCGCTTCGTATTCATTGAACTGCGAAAGGAGGTGAACTATATGGGAGAAAGAATAACAAAATTTACCGGCGAGGGTTACGGTGCTCCTGAGTTAAAAATAAATCAGGAGGTTGACTACAGCGCATACCAATGGAAAACATTTGATGGATACCCAGGAAAAGTATTCTTTTCCGGAATAAGCGCTGAAACGCTCGACTTTGTTATTGATTTCAGGCAAGAGAATCTTTTAGCAGAAGAGCTTGAACAATTAAAACAAGGTAAAACCGTTCAAATTGACTGTCAAGATGTGCTCGCGTTTTACGACCGATTTCTCACTGGTGGTCTAGAGCACTAAAGCGAAAACCGCATAGAAGGAAGAGACTGATCACCTCTTCCTTCCAACGCCTATGAAGAAAAAGAAGTAAGACTGTATACTAGCGAAAGGAGAAATATGTCTAATACAACACCACAAACACTCAAAGGCTTTCGCGATTTTTTGCCAGCGGAAAAACGGTTGCGCGATCGCGTGACGACAAAGATTAAAGAAACATTTGAGTTGTACGGGTTCGAACCGCTCGAAACGCCAACCCTGGAATATGCTTCCCTTCTCTTGGGAAAATACGGAGATGAGGCAGATAAGTTGGTCTATACGTTTGAGGATAACGGCAAACGAAAAGTCGGTCTGCGTTACGACCAAACGGTTCCAACCGCCCGTGTGCTTGCCCAGTATCAAAACGAGCTTCCAACAATGTTCCGTCGCTATCAAATTCAGAACGTATTCCGTGCAGACAAACCGCAAAAAGGACGTTTCCGCGAGTTTACACAATGCGATATTGATATCTTTGGTTCAAGCGATCCACTGGCAGACGCAGAGATTCTTGCATGCACGTATGATGCGTTCAAGAATGTTGGCTTTACCAAGCTCGTGCTAAAAGTTAACGACCGCAAAACACTCATTGGCACACTCGAACCGTTTGCCACACAACAAGTTGGTGTTATGTCAATTATCCAGTCCATCGACAAACTCGATAAAATGTCGAGTGACGATGTTCTTACAGAGCTTGTGAAAAAAGGACTTGAGAAAGGCAAAGCAGAAGACGCTTTAATTGCTATCAATAAAGCAAAACCTTCCGAAAATCTGCAGCAAATTATGCAGCTTGCGGAAAAACTTGGTGTTCCAAAAAACGTGCTGGAGTTCTCCCCTGCTCTTGCAAGAGGTCTTGATTACTATACCGGTATGATTTTCGAGGTTATGATGCCGGAATTCGGACTGGGATCGTTTGGCGGCGGCGGACGATATGATAACTTGATTCAACAGCTCGGTGGTCCGGTAGTTCCGGCGATCGGTATTGCGTTTGGATTCGACAGAATGGTTGAGGCAGCAAAGACATTACCACTATATGCAAGTGAAAAGGCAGGCGTACAAGTGATGGTTACCGTTTTTGATGCCAGTACGGCAGAAAACGCAGCGGAAATAGTTGCGGCTTTCCGAAAAAGCAGCATAAATGCGGAGCTTTATCCTGCATACGACAAATTAGGAAAACAGTTAAAAGAGGCATCGAAGCGCAACGTCCCATATGTCGTTGTTATTGGACCGGAAGAAGTTGAGAAAAATACTGTTATGCTCAAAAACATGAAGACGGGTGAACAGCGTGCGACTTCCATTCAAGAAGCGATAGAGATTGTAAAAGAATAATTTATTCTTCGACTGTTTATGCTGCTATAAGATTTGATTCGTCAGCAAAAAACCGGTTTATCCATTGTGCCACCGCCATCACGAGGTAGGCCTTTTTGGCGATTGAGCTTCCCTGCAACTTTCTCTATGCTGAAAGTGTATGATTGCCCCTGCCCAAAGAAACGTAGCCATCGGGATATCTGCAGCGCTTGTAAACGTGTTGTTTTGGGGTATCGCTCCAGCAGTCATTAAGTTTGGTTTAGACTCCGTATCCCCATTTATTTTCTTGTACTATCGATTCCTTTTTGTGATCGTGATTACAACACCGTTTCTTTTTATTTTCCGTAAAAAGTTTGCGACGATCAAAACGCCAAAAGATCTATTGATCATGCTAGGAATAGGTCTTCTGACAAATCCCCTATCACTTGGTGTTCTTTTTGTGGGTTTGCAATACACGACATCTGCCGCTGGATCGATTCTTGCGGGTATTTCTCCACTGTTTATTGTGTTTGCCAGTGCGATGTTCTTAAAAGAACGCATCACAAAGTTTGAGGTGTTTGGTTCGTTGCTCGCAACTGCCGGAACGGCCTTTATTGTGCTAGACACACCTATCCAGGCTCACGCGTCAAATCCACTGCTTGGAAATATTCTTGTTGTTTCATACAACATTATCTGGGCGACTGGCGTACTACTCATGAAAAAGTATGCGCAAAAACATTCACCATTTCTCTTTGGATACACAGGCTGGTTTACGGGATTTATTGTGTTTGCCGTCGCAGCACTTATGACAAATGCTCCGCTCGTTCTCCGCCCACTTGCCCTTACACAAATACCAGATGCCCTTTTCCCCATCCTCTACATGGCTATTTTTGGTTCGGTGGTTGCATTTACTGCGTATCAAGTTGCCCAACAACACTTAGAAGCATCTCACGTAAGTATTTTTACGTATCTGCAACCACTCGTCACCGTTCCGCTGGCATACTTTTGGTTAAAGGAGAGGTTCGGACTTCTGTTTATTTTTGGGGCGATTGTATTAACTATAGGCGTGATTGTTGCCGAGATACATCCAAGATCACGCCTCCACGCAGTTATGTATCACAAAAACCACTACCGACGCTTTTTTGCACGAATACGCAAAAAGCGGCCCGTAGGCCGCCTTCGGCGTGCATAAACAACAGGTGTGGCTCCGCTATTTTCCTGTCTTTACCACAATTTTTTTAGGCTGAGTCTTTGGCGATTTCATAAAGGTTACATTGACAATTTTTTACATCGTCTTTTTAACTTAGCACTACCATATCACGAGTGCCAAAATGATGTCAAGCAGTCAAATGTTGAGAGTGCTAAAATGGTTACTGTATGAAGATTTTTTTGATGTTATTTGGAAAATCATCGGGATTTTTCGGAAGACTTGAAATTCGGTCACGCAACAATTTTCTCTCAAATCCTGGAAGATATTCACGAATAAGTTTTGGGATTTCTTTATTATTCCTTACGAGTTCTCTGGTAAGAAGTGCAGCCTTCTCCCAATAGCCATGCGTCACTAGTTCCACAATTGAGATTATTTGGGCGCTCGACTTTACATCAGATGAAGAAGCCGACTCAAGAAGCGCAACCAACTGGGATACGTCGGCATCTCGCAAGTTGACCAATGCATCTTCGGTTAATCCCATTGTCGAAACATTCCAAGGATAAATTCGAAACTCATTTTGCGCAGGTTTCATCCACTGTGATAATTCCATGTTCGGACATTGTATCACCAAAAAAAGGCTCTACTTTGGCATCCGAAAGCGAAAATAGCTACTGCACGAAAGAAATTTTAATCCATGCGGGAAAATCCGTTGGATCTTTCGGGAGACTTGAAATACGATCTGTCAGTAATTTTTTATCAAAACCAGACATGTTTCTCTTGATGAGTTGTGCAATTTCTGGATTACTTTTTAATAACTCTCGGGCAAGAAGTGCCGCCTTCTCCCAATAGCCATGCGTCACCAGTTCCATAATCGACGCAAGTTGCGTATTTGATTTCTCCTCATCTGGGAAACAATTCAGAAAGCGTGCGAGTTGATCAACGTCGGTATCGCGCAATATTGCGAGAGAACCCTCGTCCATCCCCGTTGCTCCAACGCTCCAAGGATAAATGCGAACCTCATTTGACGCAGGTTTCATCCACTGTGGTAATTCCATGTCCGGTATTGTATCACAAAGGAACTTTCAATTCTTTCGGTCCAATCGCTCCTTTTGACGTCTCTTGCATCATTTTGGCACGTCGGGTACAATAGCCCTCTATGAAATCAGGCATTCATCCAAAATGGAACCACCAAGCAACGGTCACCTGTAGCTGTGGGAATGTTTTCCAGACTGGCTCCACAAAAGACGCAATTCAAGTTGACGTGTGTTCGG